>PMKB01000134.1 GCA_003157595.1 Solirubrobacterales bacterium | reverse complement strand
CCTCGAGCAGCGGCAGCGTCAGGATGCACTGGGGTTCCTGGCCGTATTCGGCCTGCAGCGTGCGGCCCATCAACAGGTTGAACTTCTGGTCGGTGCCGCCGAGCTCCAGGTCGGCGCGCAGCGCCACCGAGTCGTAGCCCTGCATCAGCGGGTACAGCAGCTCGAGCATCGAGACCGGCTCCCCGCGCGCTCGGCGCTTCGCGAAATCGTCGCGCTCCAGCAGCTGCCCGACGGTGGTCGTGCGTACGAGCGCCAGCAACTCGTCCATGCTCATGTCGAGCCATTCGCTGTTGCGGCGCAGCTCGAGGCGAGCGGGATCTGAGTCGAGCACCCGAAAAGCCTGCTCCTGGTAGGTGCGGGCGTTGGCCTCGATCTGGTCGACGCTCAACATCGGCCGCAGCTCGGAGCGCCCGCTCGGATCGCCGATCCGCGCCGTGAAGTCGCCGATGATCAGCACGATGAGGTGCCCGGCGTCCTGGAAGTCGCGCAGCTTGCGCAGCACCACGGTGTGGCCGAGGTGGATGTCCGGCGCGGTCGGGTCGATTCCGAGCTTGACGCGCAACGGGCGCCCGAGCGCCAGCTTGCGCTCCAGCTCGCCCGCCGGCAGCACCTCAGCGGCGCCGCGCGCAAGCCCCTCGGCGCCGGATCCCGTCATCGGCGCAATGCTAGACTGCCCGGGGTTCCTGGGGCGGGTTGCCGCCACGCCCCGCCTCCGAGACGCGTGAGCTGCCGCTCTCCGAGGACAGACGAAAGCGTGCCTCGCGGCACCAGCAGATGACTGAGGACGACCGAACCGGATACTCCAGCGCTGCCACGTCCGAGCGTGTGGCGTCGGTACTCTCCCCGATCGAGCCCCCCGGGCGGCGGCGGCGCGGACTGTTCCGCCGCCGAAAGCGCAGCCGTCGAATCCGCTGGCTGCGTCTGCTCGCGATCCTCGTGCCGCTCAGCTTCCTGGCCCTGATCTCCTTCGTCTTCGGCGTGGTCCTGGCGTTCGAGCCGCAGCTGGGGCCGTTGACGACCGAGCTCAAGGCCACCTACAGCACCGGCCGCAACTCGGAGCTCTTGGCCGCCAGCCCCGGCCACCACGTGATCGGAATCCTGACCGACCACAACCAGTTCTTCCTGACGCCCAACGTGATCCCGCTCGTGATGGACAACGCGATCGTGGCGATCGAGGACAAGCGCTTCTGGACGGAATCGGGCGTGGACTTCCGCGGCATCGCTCGCGCCTTCGTCGACGATGTCCTTCACAGCGGCGGCGGCACGCAGGGAGCCTCGACGATCACAGAGCAGTTCATCAAGAACGCGCTCAAACAGGAGAACCACCGCACGATCTTCGAGAAGCTCAAGGAGGCGGCGCTGGCCTTCCAGCTCAGCCATCTGTGGTCCAAGAAGAAGATCCTGGCCGAGTACCTGAACACCGCCTACTTCGGCAACGGCGCTCACGGCATCGAGGCCGCGGCGCGCGCCTACTTCGGCAACGATCCGGACTCGAACCTCGACGGCTGCGGCAAGCTGCCCAACCTGAAGGATCCGGCCAGCCTCTGCGTGACATACCTGAACGCCGACGAGGCAGCTCTGCTCGCGGGGCTCGTCGAGGCGCCGACGGTACTGGGCAACGACCTGTTCGACGACGTCAATCCTGTATACCAGCGCCGCGCCGTCGTGCTCAAGTACATGTGGGAGCAGGGGTATCTCACGCAGTCGGAGTACCAGACGGCCCTCCTGGTGTCGCTGCCGCCCGCCGCCGACATCCAGTCGCCATCCGCGGAGGACGTTGATCCGAGCGCCGGCTACTTCGTGCAATGGGTCGAGAACCAGCTCACGCTGAACTCGGGCCAACCGCTTTACCGCGGGCAGAGCGTCTACTCCTCCGGCTACACGATCCACACGACGCTCGACTGGAGCCTGCAGAAGGATGCCCAGGGCGTCGTCAACCGCATCCTCCCGCAGGGTAGCGGCGGGCCGGCAGCGGCGGTCGTCGCGATCGACAACTCGACCGGGGAGGTGAAGGCGATGGTGGGCGGCTACAACTTCACAAACAACGTCTTCAACCTCGCCACCCAGGCGGAGCGCCAGCCTGGATCGGCGTTCAAGGTCTTCGATCTCGCCGTGGCGTTGAACGACGGGGAGAACGCGAACTCGGAGTTCCGCTCGGGCCCGTGGACGTGGAAGGCGCAGGCGGTGCCGTTCGGCAATTTCACAGTCCACAACGACGAGGGCGGCTACGAGTACGCCAAGATCCCGCTGTGGGAGGCCCTCGCGGTGTCCGACAACACGGTCTTCTCACGCCTCGGGCTCTGGGTTGACGGCGAGACCAACATCGCCAGTCTCGCCCACGCCTTCGGCATCTCCACGACGATCTCCATCAACCCCTCGATGGTGATCGGTGGCCTGCAGATCGGCGTCACCCCGCTCGACATGGCCCACGCCTACGAGACGATCGCGCACGACGGTCTGCTGACCTACGGCAGCCTGTCCTCAGATGTCTGCGCCGGTGGCACGATCCCCCACTGGCTGGGGACGCCGCCCGCGAACGACAGCTGCCCGGGACCGGTCGGCGTCCAGCTGATCACTCAGAACGGCAAGGTCGTCGCGCGCAACACCACGAGAACCGCCCGCGTCTTCTCCAGCGGGAACGACCAGGCGGAGATCGCGATGATGAAGGACGTGCTGGGCCCGATCGGCACGGGAGCCGCCGCGGCGATCCCCGGCGTCACAGCCTGGGGCAAGACCGGCACCACCTCGGACTACGCAGACGCGTGGTTCGTCGGATCGACGGCCGCGACCGGTTCGGCGCCGTCGATGACCGTGGCCGTCTGGGTCGGCTATCCCGACAGCAACAAGTCGATGGCCAAGGCCTACGGCGGCAAGCCGGTCTACGGCGGCACCTACCCGGCGCTGATCTGGCGGGCATACGTCATGCAGGCGATCCAGCAGTACAAGATCGAGGCGGCCGAGATCGCAGCCGAGCACACACATCGAGCCAGCCCAGGCTCGAGCACCGGCGCCACTGGCGCATCCGGCGCAACTGGCGCTGCGAGTGCCGGCATCGGCGCGACGTCGTCCACCAGCGCCACCGGTGCCGTGGCGACCAACACGGCAGCCACGGGCGCGAGCACCCCGGCGAGCGGCACCGTGACGAGCGGCGGCGGCAGCCGCGCGCCGAGCACGACCTCGCCGGCGGGCGGGTCGACGACCCCGGCGTCGGGATCGACGACCTCCGCCGGCGGCACGACGACACCAACTGGCGGCTCGACGACGCCGACCACAGGCTCGAGCAGCCCGTCCGGAACCTCTCCGCCGCCGACCACCCCGGGCGGCGGCGTCGCGGCGCCCGGCGGCGGTACTAGCGCGCCGACCGGCTGACCGACGCGGCGACCCGGGCGCCGCCGCGCGAGACGAAGCGGCTGCCGCGGACGCTGAAGCGCCAGGGCAGATCCACAGCCTTGGTGATACCGATCCGCCGCGACACGACGATGTCCGGCGGCGGTCCGCCCGGCAGCGAGATCGTCACCGGGCCCGCATCGAGATCCACGCCGTTGTGAACGAGCCCGATGCCGAGCGCCTGGGTCAGCTTTCCGGGCCCCGAGCAGAGCTCCTCGAGCCTTTCACGCCCTCGCCTGGCCCGCATCAGCTCGATTCCGTCGCAGGGCTGCAGCGCGCGGATCAGCACTGCGGCGGCGATCCCGTCTGGCTCGGCCACCGCGTTCAGCATCGCGTGCACGCCGTAGGAGCGGTAGACGTAGGCGCGGCCCGGCGGTCCGAACAGCGTGAGCGTGCGCGGCGTGCGCCCGATGTGGGCGTGGCATGCCGGCTCGGACTCGTGGTAGGCCTCGGTCTCGACGATCACACCAGCCGTCTCGCCGTGGCGCACGACGGCGCCGATCAGGGCGCGCGCAACCGCGCATACCTCGCCGCTGTAGGAGTCGCTCACCCCGCCGCGAACGCGCTCCGCGCCGCGGCGAGCTGCTCGCGCACGCGCACCAGCGCGGTACCGCCAACCGAGATCTTCGACTCGAGCCAGGAGCCGCTGTGGAGCAATGCGACCAGCGCCTCACGGTCGAGCGTCGGCGCGATCGCGGCCAGCTCGTCGGCGTCGAAGCTCGACAGCGACCTGCCCTCGTCGGCGGCCACGCGAACCAGGTCGGCAACGACGCCGTGAGCCTCGCGAAACGGCAGGCCGCCGCGCACGAGCAGATCGGCGATATCAACGGCGGCGATCTGTTCATCCGAGGCCGCCGCTGCCAGACGCTCGCGATCGAAGCTGACCGTGGCCAGCATGCCGCGCGCCGCGGCCAGCGTCAGGGCGAGCGTGTCCGCGGTGTCGAACAGATGCTCCTTGTCCTCCTGCATGTCCTTGTTGTAGGTCAGCGGCAGTCCGTGCATCACGCCGTGCAGTGCGGCGTGATGCGCGACGATCCGCGGCGCTTTGGCGCGCAGCAGCTCTGCGGCGTCGGGGTTCTTCTTCTGCGGCATGATCGAGGAGCCCGAGCTCCAGGCGTCGCTGAGCGTGCAGAAGCCGAACTCTGTGCTGCTCCACAGCACGAGCTCGGCGCCCAGCCGCGAGAGGTGTGTCGCAAGCGTCGCCGCGGCGGCCAGGTAGTCCAGCGCGAAGTCGCGGTTGGAGACGGCGTCGATCGAGTTCGGCGCGACGCTCTCGAACCCCAGCTCGGCCGCAACCTGCGAGCGGTCGGTCGCAAAGTTGACACCGGCAAGCGCGCCGGCGCCGAGTGGCAGCACGCCGCACGCGGCGCTAACCGCGTCGAAGCGGCCGCGGTCGCGCAGCAGCATCCACACGTAGGCGAGCAGGTGATGGCCGAGATAGACCGGCTGCGCACGCTGGAGGTGGGTGTAGCCGGGCATCGGCCAATCCAGATGCTTCTCGGCCCGCGCGAGCAGCAGCTCGATCAGCCCGCCAAGCCCCGCCTGCGCGTCGGCGCAAGCTTCGCGCACGAACAGCACGACGTCGGTCGCGACCTGGTCGTTGCGCGAGCGCGCGGTGTGCAGCTTGCCGCCAACGCGACCGACCAGTTCCGTCAGCCGGCGCTCGATCGCTGTGTGAATGTCCTCATCATCGGGCGCGAAGGCGAAGCTGCCGGCCTCGAGCTCCGCGGCCACCTCGTCGAGGCCTGACAGCAGTTCGTCAAGATCCGGCGCGGAGATCACGCCGATCGAGGCGAGCATCGCTGCGTGCGCCCGCGATTGCGCGACGTCGTGGCGCCACAGCCGCCAGTCGAAGTCGACCGAGGTGTTGATCGCCTGGAAGTCCGGATCCTGGGGTTGCGAGAAACGCGACATCGCCGGCGCTGAGTCTATGCCCGCGCAAGCACCGCGGTCAGCGCCTGCGCGACCGCCGCGACGTCACCCTCACTGAGCCGCGGGTGAAACGGCAGCGCCAGCGAGCGCTCGGCGACGTCCTCACAGACGGGAAACTCGCCGGGCCGGTGGCCGAAGCGCTCGCGGTAGTAGCTCATCAGATGGATCGCAGGCAGATAGGGCTTGCTTTGCACACCGCGCATGCGCAGTCCGCGGATCGTCTCGTCGCGGTCGCACCCGCGCGGGAGCGACACGGTGTAGACGAACCAGCCGCGGACGCACCCTCCCGCGTCCGGACAGGGCAGCTCGAGCCCCTCGATGCCGGCGAGCGCCTCACCGTAGGCCGCCGCGACCCGCGTCCGCGCCGCCAGCATGTCGTCGAGCCGGTCGAGCTGGGCCAGCCCGATCGCGCATGCGAGCTCGCTGAGGCGGTAGTTGAAGCCGAGGCGGTCGTGATCGAGCCAATCCATGTCGGGCGCTCGGCCTTGGTTTCGCTCGCTGTCGATGCGCTGCTTCTCGCTCTCGTGCCCGAGCGTCACCATTCCGCCCTCGCCTGTCGTCAGCTGCTTGTTGGCGTAGAAGGCGAACACTGCCGGGTGCCCGCGCGCGCCGACCGCCACACCGTCGGCGTGCTGCGCGCCGAGCGCCTCGCAGGCGTCCTCGACGATCGGCACCCCGATCTGCTCCAGCGCCTCGACGTCGGCCGGCCAGCCGAAGATGTGCACCGGCAGGAGCGCGCTCGTGCGCGGGCCGACCGCTGCGGCCGCCGCCGCCGGGTCGATCGTCAGCGTGCGCGGATCGATGTCGACGAAGACCGGCGTGGCGCGCTCGTAGACGATCACGTTCGCCGAGGCGACGAACGAGAAGGGGCTGGTGATCACCTCGTCGCCGTCGCTGACGCCGACCGCGCGCAGCGCGAGATGAAGCCCCGCCGTGCCGCTCGATACCGCGCTCGCATACGGCGCGCCGATGCGCGCGGCGAAACGCCGTTCGAACTCGCCGAGCAGCGGACCGAGCGACAGGCGCCCGGAGCGCAGAACCTCGATCACGCCGCGCTCCTCCGCCTCCCCGAGCAGCGGCCGGGCGAGCGGGATCTCGTTGTCGCTCACTTCGGCGGCCCGGCCAGCATGCCGCGCTCCAGCGAGTCCACGAGCGCCTCCCACGAGGCCGCGACGACGTTCTCGGACACGCCGATCGAGCCCCACACCGCGGTCCCGTCGGAGGAGTCAAGCAGCACGCGCGTGACAGCGTCCGTGCCCTTGTCCTCGTCGAGGATGCGCACCTTGAAGTTCACCAGCTCGATGTCGGCCAGGTGCGGGTGAACCTCGCCGATCGCCGCGCGCAGAGCGGCGTCCAGGGCGTTTACGGGCCCATTGCCCTCGGCGGTGTGCACGCGGCGCTCGCCGTCGATCCAGATCTTGATCGTCGCCTCGGTCTGGGCCTCGCCGTCCGCCCGCTGCTCGACGATCACCCGCCAGGATTCGAGCTTGAACAGCGGCGTGTAGCCGCCGGTCTCGCGGCGAAGCAGCAGCTCGAGCGAGCCGTCGGCGGCCTCGAACTGGTACCCGCGATGCTCGAGGTCCTTGATCCGCGCGAGCACCTTTCGCGTCGTCGGCTCGTCCAGCTCGATCCCGAGCGCGGCGGCCTTCTCGCTCACGCTGGCCCGCCCCGCGAGCTCCGACACCAGCAGCTCGCGGTGGTTGCCGATGAGTGCCGGCGGGACGTGCTCGAAGGTGCTCGCGTCGGCGCTCACGCCGGCGACATGCATGCCTCCCTTGTGCGCGAACGCGTTGCGCCCGACGTAGGGCTGATTGGGGTCCGGAGTGATGTTGAGCAGCTCGTCGACGAAGTGCGCCGTCTCTGTCAGGCGCGCGAGCTGCTCGTCGGCCAGACAGCGGAAGCCGAGCTTGAGCTGCAGGTTTGCGATGATCGAGACGAGGTTGGCGTTGCCCGTGCGCTCGCCGCATCCGTTCATCGTGCCCTGGACCTGGCGGGCGCCGGCCTCGACCGCGGCCAGCGTGTTGGCGACGCCGCACTCGGCGTCGTTGTGGCAATGGATGCCGACGCGCACGCCCTCGCCGAGCGCCGAGACCGCGGCGGCCGTCGCAGCCGCGACCTGCGAGGGCAGTGAGGAGCCGTTGGTGTCACAAAGCGTGACGGTCTCCGCGCCTGCCTCCGCCGCTGTGCGGATGCAGCGCAACGCGTACTCCCGCTCGGCGCGGAAGCCGTCGAAGAAGTGCTCGGCGTCGTAGACCACGCGCTTGCCCGCACCACGCAGGAAGGCGATCGAGGAGGCGATCATCCGCAGGTTCTCCTCGCGATCGACCTTGACGATCTTCTCCAGGTGCAGCGTCCAGGTCTTGCCGACCAGCGTGCAGACCGGTGCGACGCACTCGGCCAGCTCCACCAGCGCCGGGTCCAGCGACGCCTCGACGTCGCGACGGTGCGTCATTCCGAACGCCGCCAGGACGGCGTGCCCGAAGCGCTCGTGCGCGAGCAGCTCGAACAGCTCGCGATCCTTGGGGTTTGAGCCCGGGAAGCCGGCCTCGATCAGGTCGATCCCCAGTTCGTCCAGCTTGTGGGCGACGCGCAACTTCTCCTCGGCCGAGAGGGACATCCCCTCCCCCTGCATGCCGTCGCGCAAGGTGGCGTCGTATAGCTCGATCTCGTTCACGGTGGTTCCTTTCGAAGTGTCGGGGCGATGGGAGCAGGAAGCGGCCGTGCGCGCAAGCGCTAGTCGGCCGCCCGCGTAATTCGCACCACGAACATCGAAAGAGTCGCCATCGCTATGCGCCTGCTCGCTGCGGAACCGCCTCGCCCGCTGCGGCCGGGGGCTGCGGTGTAGCGACGACGTCCAGCCACTCGAGATAGCGCTCGTTGCGGCCGTAGAGCACCTCCTGGAAGGCGTCCTGCAGAACCCGCGTGATCTCGCCGGGCCCGCCGGACCCGATCGCGTGGTCGTCGACCTCGCGGACCGGCACGAGCTCCGCCGCGGTGCCGGTGAGGAAGACCTCGTCGGCGAGGTAGAGCTCGGCCCGCGTGATGTCGCGCTCGATCACCGCGTAGCCGAGGTCGCGGGCGATCTGGACGACCGAGCGGCGATTGATCCCGTCGAGGATCGAGGCCGTCTGGGGTGGCGTCACGATCACCCCGTCGCGCACCGTGTAGATGTTCTCGCCCGAGCCTTCGCAGATGTGACCGTGCGCGTCGAGCAGGATCGCCTCGTCGTAGCCCGCCTTGACCGACTCGATCTTCGCGAGCACGCTGTTGAGGTACTGGCCGGAGGCCTTGGCCGCCGGGATCAGCGAGCGCGGGCTGATGCGCTCCCATGAGGAAACCTTCGCGCGAATGCCGTTGCGCGTGCCCTCCTCCCCGAGGTAGGTGCCCCACGGCCACAGCGCGATCGAGACCTCGATCGGCGCATCGAGCGGGTTGAGTCCCATCTGGCCGTAGCCGCGGAAGGCGATTGGCCGGATGTAGCACGACGACACCGCATTGCGCAGCACCAGTTCGTGTGTCGCGGCGCGCAACTGCTCGATCGAGTAGGGCAGCTCCATGTAATAGAGCTTGGCCGAGCGCTCCAGGCGGTCCAGATGGTCGAGGTGGCGGAAGATCGCCGGACCGTGCTGGGTCTCGTAGCAGCGAATACCCTCGAACACCCCGGTGCCGTAGTGCAGTCCATGCGTCAGAACGTGGACCTTCGCGTCCGCCCAGGCGACGAACTCGCCGTTGTGCCAGATGACCTCCGTTTCGATCACAGCGTCCGAGCTTCCCTTCGCTATAGGAGTGCGAGCACGGCCGCCGTGGCCTGCGCCGTGGTCGCCGAACCACCAAGATCGTGCGTCCGCAGCCCGTCAGCGAGTGCACGATCGACGGCCGATTCTACCGCGCCGGCCTCCGCTTCCAACCCCAGTCCTCGCCGCAGCATCAATGCGACCGAGAGGAACATCGCGAGCGGATTGGCGATGGCCTTCCCGGCGATATCGGGGGCCGAGCCGTGGACGGGCTCAAACAGGCCCGGACCGCCCTCGCCAAGCGACGCGCTCGGCAGCATCCCGATCGAGCCGGTGATCATCGCCGCCTCGTCGCTGAGGATGTCGCCGAACATGTTCTCGGTGACGATCACGTCGAAGCGGTTCGGGGCGCTGACGAGCGCCATCGCCGCGTTGTCGACGAGCAGATGTTGAAGTTCGACGCCGGGAAACTCCTCGGCGTGCACGCGCGTCACGACCTCGCGCCACAGCCGCGAGGTCTCGAGCACGTTCGCCTTGTCGACGCTCGTGACATGCGTGCGCGCCGCCGTGAAGGCGACCCGGGCGATGCGCTCGATCTCGACCACGCTGTACTCGCACAGATCGCTCGCCGCCTGCGCCGTGCGTGTCTTGGCGCCGAAGTAGATCCCGCCCGTCAGCTCGCGTACGACCAGCAGGTCCGTGCCTGCGATGCGCTCCTCGCGCAGCGGACTCGCGTCGTAGAGCGCCTCGATCGCGCGGACGGGACGCAGGTTCGCGAACAGGCCCAGGCCCTTGCGCACGCCGAGCAGTCCCTGCTCGGGCCGAGGCTTGCGCGGGTCGGTGGTGTCCCATTTCGGACCCCCGACCGCCCCGAGCAGCACGGCGTCGGCGCCGCGGCATGCGGCCAGCACCTCGTCGGTGAGCGCGACGCCGTGCGCGTCGATCGAGGCGCCGCCGAACACGTGCTCTTCGACATCCACCTCGGCGACCGCGGCCAGCACCTCGAGACCCGCGGCCAGCACCTCGGGGCCGATCCCGTCTCCGGGCAGCGTTGCGATCAGGGTCATCGAGATGGCACCGTAGCAGCGGCGTTCAGGCGCGCGCCGCCCGCGCCCCGCGCGACCGTTGGCGTCGACGCCCGCGCGCGAGCGCGCGCCTCAGTGCAGTGCGCCGATCGTGCTCCAAAACGTCATCCGGTTGGCGTCGATTCCGGTGTGGCACGCGGCCACTGCGGCCTGCTCCGTGCTCCGCGCGGCCATGTCTGTGGACTTCGCCGCCGCGCGCGCGGTGGCGCATGCCGTTTGAGTGCCGACAGACTTCGGCAGACGCTCGCAACCAGAGCCGTCTGTGCCGAGACCGTGTTCGGCAGCGTCGCCTCAGCCGCGTCGACCGTCGACTCCAGCGACCCAAACACGTTCTCGAGCGTGTCGCGAGTCCCAACATCGCTCCACGCATCGCGCGGCTCCTCGATCGGAAGCATCAGGCGAACCACCACTACAGGACCACGTGCCAGGCGGTCGTGTTGCGCGGCCCCGCCGGCCCTCTCAGAGCGCCGTGGTGACCGGCCCGGTGCGCTCGCGCTCGGCCTCGTAGGCCGCGATCGCATCGCTGCCCTGCAGGGTCAGAGCGATGTCGTCGAGGCCGCCGATGAGCCTGCGGCGGATCTCGGGGTCGATCTCGAAGCTGACGCATCGGCCGGCGAAACGGACCTCCTGCGCCTCGAGGTCGACCTCGCCCTCGCCCGCCGCCGCAAGCGCGCGCACGTCGGCCTCCGCCAGCACGACGGCGAGCAGTCCGACCTTCATGCAGTTGTTGTAGAAGATGTCGCCGAAGCTGGGCGCGACCACGGCGCGGAAGCCGTAGTCCTCGATCGCCCACGGCGCATGCTCGCGCGATGAGCCGCAGCCGAAATTCCGCCCGCTCGTCAGGATCGGGTTGCGCGGGAGCTCCCAGCCCGGCTGCTTGGCCCAGTCGTAGAACAGGAACTCGCCGAAGCCGCTGCGCTCGATTCGCTTGAGGAACTGCTTCGGAATGATCTGGTCGGTGTCGACGTCGCTGCGGTCCAGGTCGCTGACTGCGCCGGCGATGACGGTGATCGGCTCCATTGCTCAGCTCCAGGTGCGGATGTCGACGAAACGGCCTTCGATCGCGGCCGCCGCCGCCATCTCCGGCGAGACCAGGTGGGTGCGTCCGCCGCGGCCCTGGCGACCTTCGAAGTTGCGGTTGGAGGTCGAGGCACAGCGTTCGCCGGGGGCGAGGATGTCGGGATTCATTCCCAGACACATCGAGCAGCCGGCGGTCCGCCAGTCGAAGCCGGCGGCGCGGAAAGTCTCGTCGAGCCCCTCGGCCTCGGCCTGGGCGCTGACCTGCGCCGACCCCGGCACGACCATTGCGTGCACGTGATCGGCCACGCGGCGCCCGCGGATCACCGATGCGGCGGCGCGCAGGTCGCCGATCCGCGAGTTGGTGCAGGAACCGATGAACACGCGGTCGAGCCGGATCTCCTCGATCTGCGTGCCGGCCGCAAGGCCCATGTACACGAGTGCGCGCTCCACCGCGTCGCGATCGGCGGGGGTCTCGAAGTCATCGGGCGAGGGCACGCGCTCGGCGACGCCGACGACCATCCCCGGGTTGGTGCCCCAGGTGACCTGCGGTGAGATCGCGGCGACGTCGACGAGGATTTCCGCGTCGAACTGTGCACGCTCGTCACTGCGCAGCCCGCGCCAGCCCTCGATCGCCCGCTCCAGCGCCGCGCCGGAACCGGCGCCGGGCCGGGCGTCCCGCTCGAACCACTCGAAGGTGACCTCGTCGGGCGCGATCATGCCGGCGCGGCCGCCGCCCTCGATCGTCATGTTGCAGACCGTCATCCGGCCCTCCATCGAAAGCTCCGCGATCGCCTCGCCGCAATACTCGACGACGTGCCCGACGGCACCGTCGACGCCGATCTGGCCGATCGTGGCGAGAATCAGGTCCTTGGCCGTGACACCGAAGCCGCGTCGTCCTTCGTAGCTGATCCGCATCGAGCGCGGCTTGGTCTGCACCAGGCACTGGGTCGCGAGCACGTGCTCGACCTCGCTCGTGCCGATGCCGNNACGATCGTCATGCCGGGCTGGGTGACACCCAGCTCGGGGCCGATCACGTGCACGATTCCCTGGCGGTCGGAGCCGACCGAGTAGATCGGGACGCCGAACTGCCCGCAGTTTCGCTCGAGCGTCTGGACCTGGATGCGCGAGAGCTCGTCGGCGATCGCGGCAGCGCGCGGCGTGCCGTCGGTTGGCACGTTGTGGTCTGCGGTGGCGAGTGTGCGGTCCGGCCGCCGGACGCTGCGCCCGGCGAGCCGCAGTCCCTCGAAGGCCTGCGGGCTCGTCAC
>PMKB01000069.1 GCA_003157595.1 Solirubrobacterales bacterium | reverse complement strand
CGCGGCGTCCGGTTCGCGCCCGGCGTTACCGGGCGACCCAATAGGATTGGGCTCGATGAGCACACTGCGCGAACGCGTCGTTGAAGGGACCGTCGCCTTCGGCGAGCGCGCGCTGCCGCCGCTCGAACGCTGGCTGGGGCGCTCCTCGCTGGTCGGCGACCAGCCGTTCTTCGACAACGACACCTTCCCCTGGGCCAAGACGCTCGAGGCAGGGTGGCGCGACATCCGCGCCGAGCTCGACAGCGTGCTCGAGGACCAGGAGCACCTGCCGAACTTCCAGGACATCTCGGTCGACCAGGCGACGATGACCACCGACGACCGCTGGAAGACCTACTTCCTCTACGGCTACGGCTTCAAGTCGGAGGCCAACTGCGCGCGCTGCCCGCAGACCGCGGAGCTGTGCGCGCAGATCCCGGGGATGAAGACGGCGTTCTTCTCGATCCTCGCCCCGGGCAAGCACCTGCCCGCGCACCGCGGCCCCTACAAGGGCGTGATGCGCTACCACCTCGGCCTGCTGATCCCCGAGCCGGCGGAGCAGTGCGGGATCCGCGTCGACACCGAGACCCGCCACTGGGCCGAGGGGGCGTCGATGATCTTCGACGACACCTACGAGCACGAGGCCTGGAACGACACCGACGGCACCCGCGTCGTGCTGTTCGTCGACTTCGTGCGGCCGCTGCGTTCGCCGGCGCGCTGGCTGAACGCCGGGGTGCTGTGGGCGATCGCCTTCTCCCCGTTCATCGGCGACGCCAAGCGGCGCCACAACGACTGGGAGAAGCGCTTCGAGGCGATGAAGGAGCGGCGGGCGGGCGCGTAGGGCCGCGGTGCGCGCGGGGCGTGCGCGGGCGAGCGCGGGGCGGGGCGGGGCGCGTGGCGGGGCGAGCGCGTGGCGGGGCGAGCGCGGCCGGAGCGCCGGGCGTGAGGAGCGCGGGCGAGCAGCTACGGCTGACGCCCGGTCACCGCCAGGCCGACGCCCAGCCCGACGAGCATCACGCCGCCGGTCGCGCTGAGTCGCTCGAGGCGCTTTGGCGAGCGGCCGAGCCAGGCGCGCGCGCTCCCCGATGCGAGCCCCCAGGCGCCGTCGGAGAGCATCGCCAGACCGATGCAGATCGCGCCGAGCGTCAGCAGCTGCAGTGACGCGTGTCCCTGCGAGCGCTCGATGAACTGCGGCAGGATCGCGGTGAAGATGATGATCCCCTTGGGGTTGGTGACGCCGACGATGAACCCCTCGCGGATGATCGTCGGCATTGGCTTGGGGGCGCCCTGACCGACGCCGAGCAGCCCGGCCAGGGCCTTGCGCTCGCGGACGTTGCGCACGCCGAGGTAGACGAGGTAGGCGGCGCCGAGCAGCTTCAGGATCACGAACACCGTGTCAGAGCGCTCGATGATCGCGCCCAGCCCGAGCGACACCAGCGTCAGCTGCACGGCGAAGCCGCTGCTGTTGCCCAGCACGGTCGCCAGCGCGGCGCGCCGGCCGAGCGCGATACCGCGGCTGACGATGAACAGCACGCTCGGCCCCGGGATCAGGATCACCACGTAGACCGTCACGAAGAACTCGACGAGGTGGCGCCCCGGCAGCATCAGCCCTCCTCGATCCCCAGGCGCGCGCGGATCACCGCGATCGCTTGCGGACTGGAGTCGATCAGCACGTAGTGGCGTCCGAGCTGCGCGCACACCGCGCCCAGCGTGCCGGAGCCGGCGAAGAAGTCAAGGCACCAGCCGCCGGGGCGCGATGAGGCCGAGACGATCCGGCGAAGGACGCCCTCGGGCTTCTGCGTCGGGTAGCCGGTGCGCTCGCGACCGTTTGTGGGGACGATCGTGTGCCACCAGGTGTCGGTCGGGCGCTTGCCGCGCGCGGCCTTCTCGGGGCCGACGAGGCCGGGCGCCATGTAGGGCTCGCGCTCGACCGCCTCGGCGTCAAACAGGTGCGCTCCCGGGGTGCGGACATAGACGAGGATCGTGTCGTGCTTGGCTGGCCAGCGGCGCGTCGGCTTGGCTCCGTAGTCGTAGGCCCAGATGATCTCGTTGAGGAAGCACTCGCGGCCGAAGATGCGGTCGAGCGCGACCTTGACGTAGTGCGCCTCGCGGTAGTCGAGGTGCACGTAGAGCGTCCCCTCGGGGGCGAGCAGCTCGCGTGCGCGTTCGAGCTTGGGGCTAAGGAACGCGAGGTAGTCCTCGAAGCGGTCGTCGTAGTCCAGCGCCTCACCGAGCGCGCTCGAGCGGTAGCGGTGGCCGCCGAAGCCGGTGCGCTCGCCGGCGTCGTCGCGAACGACCTCCAGGCGCTGGTGACGCCGACGCGCGCCCGTGTTGAACGGGGGGTCGATGTAGATCAGCTCGAACGCGCCCTCCGGCAGCCGCGGGAGCACGAGCGCGCAGTCGGCCTCGAGCACGAGGTTCGTGTCCAGGACGATCGGGTCAGAACTCGATGACGCTGCGGATGCCGTCATGCGCCTCCATCAGCTCGAAGCCGCGGTTGACCTGATCGAGCGTGATCCGATGGGAGATGAACGGCGCCACGTCGATCTCGCCGGCCATGAAGCGGTCGACCAGCGCCGGCACGTCGTCGCGGCCCTTGAGGCCGCCGAACGACGAGCCACACACGCGTCGCCCGGTGATCAGGTAGCGCGGGACCACCTCGAGCGTCTCGCCCCGGCCGGCAACGCCGGCGATCGTGCACAGGCCCCAGCCCATCCGCGCGGCCTCGACGGCCTGGCGCATCACCTTGACGTTGCCGGTCGCCTCGAAGGTGTAGTCGGCACCGAATCCGCCGGTCATCTCGAGGATCTTCTCGACGACCCCCTCGCCGCCGGTCATCGTGTCGGTGGCTCCCTGGCCGCGCGCCAGCTCGAGACGCTGCGGCGAGAGGTCGACGCAGACGATCCGCTCGGCTCCCGCCAGCCGGCAGCCGGCGACGGCGCCGAGGCCGACCATCCCGGCGCCGAACACGACGGCGGTCGAGCCGGCCCGCACCTTGGCCGTGCGCAGCGCCGCCCCCAGGCCGGTCGACAGGCCACAGGCGAACAGGCAGGCAGCGTCCAGCGGGGCCTGCGGGTCGATCTTGGCGAGCGCAATCTGCGGCATCACGGTGTACTCCGCGAACGTCGAGGTCCCCATGAAGTGGCGCAGCGGCTCGCCCTGGCGCGAGAGGCGAGTCGTGCCATCGGGGAGGTGGCCGAGGTTCTGCTGCTCGCGGATCGCGAGACATAGGTTCGTGTCGGGGCTTGCGCAGTGGACGCATTCGCCGCACTGCGGCGAGAACAGCGTCACCACGTGGTCGCCCTCCGCCACCATCGTTACATCCGCGCCGATCCGCTCCACCACACCCGCGCCCTCGTGGCCGAGCACGCACGGCGCATAGCCCGACGGGTCGACGCCCGACGCGGTGTAGGCGTCGGTGTGACAGATGCCGCACGCAACCAGGCGCACGAGCACCTCACCGGGCCCCGGATCGGCCAGCTCGATCTCCTGCACGACCAGCGGCCGGCCGAACTGCTCAAGCACCGCGGCCCTCATCCTCATGCGCCGGATCGTAGTGCGTGGCGGGGAAGCGCCATGGAGTCAGCTCGATGGCGCGCTTGGGGGGCCGGCGAGCGCCGGAGCGAGCGCGGGGACCACTGAGATGTCTTCTCAGTCAAGCTCGGTCCCGTGAGCGTAGCCGCCGACCAGCGCCAGGCACGCCAGTCCGAGCCCGACGGCCAGCGCGATCGCCGCGCGGTAGGTGCCTGGAGCGATCAGCGCCCCGCCCAGCGCGGTGCCGATCGAGGCGCCGGCGAAGGTGCAGGTCGTGTTCCAGGCGAAGGTCTCAGTCGCAGCGCCGGCGACGCTGAAGCGGTCAAGCAGCAGGTAGGTGCCGGCGAAGACCGGCGCGATCGGCATGCCTGCGAGGAACGCCAGCGCCGCCATCAGCGGGATCGACGACGCCGCCAGCAGCGGCACGAGCAGCAGGCCGTAGGCGCACAGCGCGACCAGCAGCCGTCGCGGCACCGGGACGCGCGGCGCGCGCGCGCCAAAGATCGCGCCCCCACAGGCCGACCCGCGCGCAAGCGCCGCGAGGATCAGCCCGGCGGAGGCCCGCGCGCCATGGTGCTCGCAGAACGCCGGCATCGCCACCTCCGTGGCGCCGAAGGAGCCGCCGAGCACGGCGCTCATCAGCAGCAGGCGGCGCACACCCGCCGATCGCAGCGCGCCACTCGCGCGGCGCGTCGGCACGTGACGCGAGCGGGCACGCGCCGCGAACACGCTGGCCCCCACCCCACCGGCGCCGGCCGCGGCGAACAGCGCGACCCTCGGACTTTCGACCGTGACCAGCAGCGCCAGCAGCGGCGGGCCGAGCACGAACGCCAGCTCCTGCAGCACGGCGTCGATCGCGAACGCGGTCGGGCGCAGCGCCGGGCTTGAGATCAGCGTCGGCCACAGCGAGCGCATGCACGCCCCAAGCGGCGGCAGGGTCGCCCCGCACCCCAACGCCAGACCCACGGTGACCGCGGCCGGCGCACGATTGGACCCGGCGAGCGCCACGGCCACCAGGACGCCGGGGAAGACGAGTGCGAGCGGCGCGAGCACGCGCCCCATGCCGACGCGGTCGATCAGGCGACCGAGCAGCGGCTGCATCGCCGCCAGGCCGAGCGCGTAGGCCCCGTCGGCGATCCCGGCCAGCGCGTAGGAGCGCCCCGACGCCCGCAGCAGCAGGATGATGCCGAGCGGGACCATCCCGACCGGCAGCGACCCGAGCGTGCGCGCGACCAGCAGCCCCCGCGCGCCCGGGGCGCCGATCACCGCAAGCAGGCGCGGCGCCCCGCGCAGGCCCTCAGCCTGCGTGCTCACGGCGCGCAGGCGGGGAGCGCGGGCCGCGGCGGCGGACCGACGGCGGGGACTGGACTGACGGCGATGGTGGCTGGCATGGCGATCGCGGGGCGGCAGCGGGCGCCGCAGGACCAGCGTATGCTGCCGGGCCGATGGCGCGCGAGAAGATCTGGCCGCGATGAGCCGGCGGACGATGGTTCGCGTGATGATCGTGCTGGCGGTGCTCGGGCTCGGCGACGCGACCTACCTGACGATCGTGCACTACGGCCATCTCGTCATCGCCTGCGCGGGCGGGCACAACGGGCACAGCTCCTGCCAGACCGTCCAGAACTCGAAGTACTCCGAGGTCGGCGGCGTGCCGGTCGCCCTGCTCGGCCTGATCGGCTACGTCGGCATCATCGCCTCGCTGCTACTGCCGGAGCAGGAGTGGACCCGGCTCGCGACCCTGGGCCTGACGCTGTTCGGCTTCGGCTTCAGCGCCTTCTTAACCTGGCAGGAGACCTTCACGATCACCGGTCACCCGATCTACTGCGAGTGGTGCGTCGGCTCCGCGACCATCCTGACGGTGCTGCTGTGTCTCTCGCTGGTCCGCTACCTGCGCCCGCCCGGTCCGTCCCAGCGGCCGCTCCAGCCCCCGCTCCAGCCACAGTAGATGCGCGACCGACGCTTAAGCTCGCACTAATAGCTCCCGATACACTGCCCGCGATGGCGAGCCGTGCAGAGCAGAAGGCCGCAGCGCGCGCCGCGCGCGAAGCGGCACACCGCGAGATAAACGCTGCCCAGGCGCGACGGATGCGCCTGATCTGGCTCGCCGGCCTGGTGGCGGTCGCAGCCGCCGCGATCGTCGTCGTCGTCGTCGCCGTCGGCGGTGGCGGTGGCGGTGGCGCCGCGAAGAGCACCAACCCCACGGCGGCGAAGGCGGCGGTGGCGGCGGTGCTGAAGGGGATTCCGCAGAGCGGAGACACGCTCGGAAACTCGAAGGCTCCCGTCACGGTGACCGAATTCGGGGATCTTGTCTGCCCGGTCTGCGGGCAGTTTGCGCTCACCTCCGAGCAGCAACTGATCGCCGCCGATGTTCGCGCCGGAACGGTGAAGCTCGTCTACCGCGGTCTCGAGACCGCCAGCTCGACGGCCAACCCCGGCGAGTACGTCGCCTCGCAGGTCGCCGCGCGCGCCGCCGGGCAGCAGAGCCGCGAGTGGGACTACCTGCTGCTCTGGTACAACGAGCAGGGCTCCGAGACCGACCCATACGTGACCGACAGCTACATGCAGGGTCTCGCGCAGCAGGTCCCCGGGCTGAATCTCCCCGCATGGCAGGCTGCGCGCAACAGCCAGACGCTCGCCAACGCCGTGACCGCCGACTCAAAGGCCGCCAGCGCGCTCGGCTTCAACGAGACGCCCTCGCTCACGATCACGGGCCCGAAGGGTTCGGCGACGCCGATCGTCGGCGTCGACACCTACGCCCAGATCGAGGCGGAGATCAAGCAGGTCAGCTGAGCAGCGAGCTGTAGAGCGCCTTCGTGCGCTCCGCCGTTCGTTGCCAGGACCACTCGTCCGCGGCAAGCGCGCGGGCGGCGGCCCCAAGGCGGCCGCGTGCGCCGGGGTCGCCGATCAACTCCGCCAGCGCCGCGCGCAGAGCAGCGGGATCGCCCGGCGGCACGAGTCGTGCGGCGCCGGCCCGTGCGACCTCGGCGAAGCCGCCGACGTCGCTGAGCACCAGCGGCGATCCGAACGCGAGCGCGGTCGCGAGCACGCCCGACTGCTCGATCTCGCGATACGGCAGGACCACGACATCGGCGCGCCGGAAGCAGGCGGCCAGTTCCTGCTCGTCCACAAAGCGGGTGACCCAGCGCACGCCGGCGCCCGCAGCTGAGCGCAGCGAGCCGATCTCGAAGCGCGGCCGCCCGACGATCCACAGCTCGGCGTCCGCGATTCCACCGCCCCAGGCCTCGATCAGCACATCGATGCCCTTGTAAGGCCGGATCAGGCCGAAGCACAACACGACCGGCGCGTCGGTAGCCGGCAGGCCGGCCGGCAGCGGTCCCGACGGCTGGCGCGCGAGATGCTCGAAGGCGCCATGCGGGATCGTGTGGACCAGCGCGTCAGGCAGGCCGAGCTCGCCGACCAAGCGCGCGCGGCCGTGCTCGGAGTGGACGATCACGGCGTCCATGCGCCGGTACAGGCGCCGCTGCGCGGAGCGCTCCGCCGGCGACGGCTCGCGCGCGAGCACTTCGTGGGCGGTCAGCACCAGCGGGCGCCCGTGCGGCAGCAGCCGCCCGTCGATCTGCGGCACCGCGAGCCACTGGAAGTGGACGAGGTCGGCGGCCTGCGCCGCGGCGCGGTAGCGGAGCATGTCGGGAACGTGCTCGGCGAGCTTGAGCGCGCGCCGGCGCCGCGACGCGGGAGCGCCGCGGGCCGCCCGGTAGAACAGCTCGTGTCGCGCGTAGCCGTCTGGCGTGGGCGCCGCGCCGTAGGCGAAACGGCTCGTGAACAGCGCCACATCAACCCCGTCGCGGGCGAGCGCGGCACACAGCGCGTGGTCGTAGGGCGGCGTGTATGCCGACGGGTCGACGACGTGAACCTTCACGGGGACCGACAATACGCGGGTGGGCGTCGAGATCTCCTTCTGCGTGGTGAACACGAACGGGCGCGAATTGCTGATGCGCTGCCTCGACGCGGTCAGCGCGGCGCGCGCGGGCCTGCAGGCGAGCAGCGAGGTGCTGGTGCTCGACAACGCCTCCGACGACGGCTCGGCGGCGGCGGTCCGCGCGCGGGGCGAGGACAGCGAGCTGATCGAACTGCCGGAGCGCCGCGGCAAGGCCCTCAACGACAGCGAGCTGATGGCGCGGGCGCGCGGGCGCTACTGCCTGCTGTTGAACGAGGACTCCGAGCTGCTGCCAGGCGCAGCCGCGGCGCTGTATCGCGCGCTCGAGGGCGACGCGCGCGCGGCCTGCGCCGTGGCGGCGCTGCGGCGGCCCGACGGTGCGCCCCAGGCCTCCGCGTGGCGCTTTCCGAGCGTCGCCACCGCCATTGCCGGCGCCGCCCTGCTCGCGCGGGCGGTCAACGTGCAGAGCACGGGCACGACCGTGCGCCGCGTGGACTGGGGCCAGTCGGCGGCGCTGGCGGTGCGGCGAGAGGCCGCGCAGGAGGTCGGTTGGATGGACGGCGATTTCTTCGTCTACAGCGACGAGGTCGACTTCCAGAAGCGCCTGGCCGACGCGGGTTGGCACACGCTGTATGTGCCTGATGCCGTGGCGATCCACCGCGAGCAGCTCGCGACCGGCGCGCAGGCGGCCCGGCGGATCGTCGAACACTCGCGCGGGCGCGACCGCTACATGCGCAAGCACCACGGCCGCGCCGCCGCGGCGGCGGTGCGTTGGCTGGTGGCCTGGAACTACGGCCTGCTCTCACTCGCGGCGCTTGTGCTCCCGGGCCATGACCCGCAGCGCTACCGCGCGCACGTCGTCGCGGCACTGCGCCCGGCGCGCGGCGAGGGACTGAGCGAAGCCGCGGCGCGCTACAACGCGTCGCGGCTTCGCGACTGACAGCGCGCGGTGGGCGGCGGGTGCGCGCGGCGCGGCGCGTTCATGCCGGCCGGCGGCGCTGCCTGACGATCCGGGCGGCAAGCGTGGCGATGCGTGCGAGCTCGGCGGCGTTGAAGAAACCGGCGATCCGCAGCAGCGGAAAGATCGCGCACCAAGCGAGGCCGCGCAGCAGAAAGCCGGCGGCGCCGCTGGTCGGCAACAGCAGCTCGCCGGCGACCGAGACGCCGGCCAGTACCGCCAGCAGGCGCGCAAGCCGCTCCCATTCGAAGCCGACGCTGAACACGCTGCGGGTGAGCTGGTAGATCACGAGGATCATCGCCGCGTAGGCGATCACCAGCGCGATCCCGGCGCCCGAGATCCCGAGCGCTGGCACGAGCAGGAACAGGCCTCCGACGTTGACGGCCAGACCGACGAGCGCCGCCGGCAGGTTGCGCCGGGTCCGCCGCGCGCGACCGGAGATCACGGCGAAGATGAGGTAGAGGCCGTAGAGCGCCCAGCCGAGCGCCAGCCACGGCAGCGCGTCGTGCGCGCCGTAGTCGTGGTAGAGCAGCAGCCGCACCGCCCAGCGTCCGAGCAGCGCCACACCGGCGACGACGATGCCGCTGACGAGCACGTAGTAGGTGGTCACGAGCGCGTACAGCCGCGCGGCGACGTCGTCGTCGGTCACCGAGTAGGCCAGCGGCGGCCAGGCGTACTGAAAGCCGCGAACGGCGACGAAGACGACCGTTGCCAGCTTGGCCGCGAGGGCGTAGAGCCCGGCGGCGGCGGGCGTCTGCACGCGCAGGAGATACCAGCGGTCCGCGACCTGCAATGCGTAGACGCTTGCGTCGGCCGGGACGGTCGGCAGCCCGAAGGCGAGCATCGACCGCACGGGCAGCGACGCACGCGCGCGCGCCCTCGCCAGAGACGCTCCCGTTCGCGCGCGAATCGGTGCCAGCAGCCGCCGTCGCTCGACGAACCACAGCCCGAACAGCACCAGCGTCGATGCCGTGTAGTTGCCGGCGAGCAGGCCGCGCGCGCCGTCGTGGCGGCCGACCACGAGATAGATCGTCAGGCTGACGGTGATCACGACGTTGGCGAGCGACGCCCGCAGGTAGGTCCCGGTGCGCTCGTCGGCCCGCAACAGCGCGGAGGCGATCTCCAGGTTCGTGAAAGACCAGACGCCCAGCATCGCGAGGTCGAACAACACCGCGTTGTGCACGCCGAGCAGCGCGCGAGAGAGCGCTCCCGCGAAGATCACGCCGGCGAGCGCGGCGATCGTGGTCGTCAAGAACACGAACGCGACGGCGCCCGAGGCGATCAGGTTGCGCCTCTCGATGTCGGTGTCGTCGTAGTAGAAGCGGATGAACGCCTCGCCCACGCCGAGCCGCAGGACGATCGAGAGGGCGATCACGGCCGTCAGCAGGGTCTCGACGTAGCCGTACCCGGCGGCGTCGACGTAGTGCGTGTAGAGCGGCAGCGTGAAGACGGCCACGCCCTTGGCGAGGATGTCGCCGGCCTGGTAGGCAACGCCCGCCTTGACGAGGCGCGTCAGATAGCCGAACACGTCACTCGCGCGCCACGCCCGCCCCGATCACCAGCAGTACCCAGGTGATCGGATCCTCGACGAAGTCGGCGTATGCCCAGGTGTGTACGACGAGCGCGACGAACGCCGCGAGAATCGCGACGCGCACCGGCGATCGGCGCAGCCCGCCGCGCGCCAGCGTGAGCACGGCGGCGGCCAGCAGCGCGACGTAGGCCACCAGCCCGATCACGCCCTGCTCGGCAGCGATCGTCACCGGCGTCGTGTGGGAATCCGAGGTGACGCCGGCCGGGCCGGGCGCGCCGCAGACGTAGGAGCGCGTGTGGGTCCTGTGGCGCAGGTATTCGCACGAGAAGGACGCCGAGCCGAAGCCGGCAATCGGGCGATCGGCGAACAGCTTCGCCCCCTGTTTGACCAGCGACACGCGCCCGCTCGTCGCATTGTTCGCCGACGCGGTGTCGCTGAAGCTCAGATGCAGGCGCCCGGCGGCGGCGAGTGCGACCACGACCGCGACCGCCAGCACGACTGTCGCGCCGACGGCCGTCGCGCGCGGCGAGAAGCGCGCCGCCGCGATCACGACGAGGCCGGCGAGCAGCGCGACGATGCTCGACTGCGAGACCGAGCCGAGCAGCCCGAGCCACAGCACCGCCAGCACGGCGGCCGCGAGCGCGACCCTTCGCCGGCTGCTCTCCCACATCATCGCGGCGGCGAGCAGCACCATCGCGAGCGCCAGGAAGCGGCCGTAGATGTTGGGGTCATAGAAGAGCGAGTTGACGCGGAAGAAGCGCTGGTTGGAGTTCAGTCCGGGGTGAAACAGCAGGTGCCGGCTCGCGTACTCGACGGCCGCAACGGCGACGAACACGAGCGCGAGGGCGACGACCGCCTGCGCGCAGCGCCGCAGCAACGCCCGGTCCCAGCGCACTCGCGCCAACAGCACGAACAGCAGCGCGAAGGGGACATAGAAGAAGCAGACCTCCTCAGCCGCCCTGCTCGGGTCCGGCGTGTAGAGCGTCCCGATCGCATACAGCACGACGAACACCGCCAGCGCGCGCGCAAGCAGCCCGGCCGGCGGCTCCGAGGGCTGGGCGGACCTCGCAGCCGGCTGCGGCGTCTGTGTCGCCACCCCGTCCGGCGGTTCGCGCGCCGGCGCGTCCCAGACGACGAGCGCCAGCGCTCCGGCCGCGACCACCAGATAGAGGACGAGCAGCACGCCGCCCGTCCCGCCCGAGATCAGCGAGAAGCGGAACGGCAGCGCGATCACCGCGCACAGCGCGAACAGGCGCGGACGCGACCGCAACACCCTCGCCAGCGTTGCGATCGTGACCAGTCCGACGACGATGGCGACGGCAGCGAGCAGCGCGTGGTGGCGCAGATGGAGCACCTGCGTCGACTTCCACAGCGCTCCGGCGAGCAGCAGCGGCGAGAGCACGAGCGCACCGGCCACGGCGATCCGCCGCGTACGGCCGATCGAGCAGAGCGCCTCGGCGGCGAACAGGGCGTCGAGGATCAGGCCCGCTTTCAACAGCGAGTGCCCGAGTGTGCTCGCGGCGAGGATCACCCGGACGGACCCTTCAACAACAGGCGAAAGCCCGGGACGATCAGTGTCTGACCCGCTCGCTCGAAGCGGATCTGAAGTTCGTAGAGCCCTGGCGCAGCCGGCGCGCCGGCTGTCGTCGTGCCCCCCCAGTGCAGCAGCACGCTGCGGTACTCGTGAACGCGCAGGCCCGCCGCGACGACGTCGACCCGGCGGCCGGAGAGCGTGAGCACCGAGATGTGGAGCACGTCCCCAATGGTGGTCCTGACTTTGAAATGGGCGGCGCGATCAAACGGGTGGCCGGTGCCCGAAGGCTGGAAGCGGTCGGTGTAGCTCGTCGGCCGGTCGATCAGCGGAGCCTCCCGTTTGAGCCCCTGGGAGATGAAGAAGGCGCCGACGCTGGCCGCCACCAGCAGCGCCAGGGCAACGCGGGCGAGCGTCGCGGCGCGCGCCGCGCGCGGCCGCGCACCCGCCGGCCCGCAGATCACTGCGGTGGGTAGTCGCTGCCGAGGGTGACGATCACGTTCGGTGGCGTGGCGCCCAGCGCGTCCGCGACGGCCGCGGTCCGCGGATCGACGGGACCGATGCGCGTGAGGGTCGGAAGGAGGTCCTTTGCCACCAGCTTCGCAGCGGCGAGGTTGCCAGGCGTGTAGCCGACGAGCGTGATGTGGTGTCCGTGCGAAAGCGCGTTCGCGACACCACCCCGCTCGAAGCCGCCGGCGCTCAGCTTGACGGCCGCCTGGCCGGCGAGCCCGGCGACGTGGGTGCCGTTCAGCACCGCGACGGTGACCTTGGACGGGGCCAGCCCGGTGGTCTTGCTCGGCGCGAACACCTTCGTCGCGATGAAGATCAGCACGACAACGATCACGATCGCGGCGGCAAGCAGACGCAGGACCGAGGCGCTGCCGTGGCGGCCGTCATCGTCGCCGTCATCGGGCGGCGGGCGGTCGCGCTCACGTCGCTGCGTGGTGCCCGCCGGCGCTCCTGCCCCGAGCAGCGCCACGGGGCCCACTGCGCCGCTGCCCGCTCGTGCGGTGACGCCGACGGGTGTGGCGCGCGCGTCGGGGGCGGGCGGAAACCGCGTCCTGGCGCCGGCAGGGGTTGACGGCGCGAGCGCAGGCGGCTCGTCGTCGTCGCCGACCGCGGCCGCCGGCTCGTCCTTGACGTCGCCGTCAAGCGGCGACGCCAGTGGCGAGGAGACCTCGACCGCCGAGGGCACGGCGCGCTCGGCGGAGATCTCGACCGCGGCGTCGCTCGCGAACGGCGCCACGACATCGTCCTGCGGACCGAAAGGTGCTCCCGACGGCGGTGCGAATCGGGCGACGCCCCCCGCCCCCGGCTCGAGCATCGCGACCGTCCCGGAGTCAGGCTCCAACGGCCCGGCGATCGCGGACTCCGCGGTGTCGGGCGAGGCGCCTGATCCCGCCGCCTCGGCGCCAAGCGCCTGGGCGGGGCCGACCGGCTCGGCGGTCGCGGCCGCCCGGGCCGTGAGCGGGACGGCAGCGCTCGGGGACGCGCTCCCCCCCGCCGCCGCCGGCGGCGTCGCCGCCCGGACGGTCGACGGTCGCCGCCACCCAGCTCGCGTTG
>PMKB01000291.1 GCA_003157595.1 Solirubrobacterales bacterium | reverse complement strand
GCCACCGCGCGCGCGAGCGCCCAGGAGTCCGCCGCCAGCTGCAACGAGCGGTAGCCGACGCCGGCGCCCGCGAGCGGCGGCAGCGTGATCGCCCTCAGCAGCTCGCCGGCTCCGACCGCGGTCCGGAAGAGGCCGAGGAAGAACTCCGCCGCCGGCACGCTCCGGGGCCCGGCGGGGCCGGCGATCTCCATCGACGCGTCGAGCGCGACCAGCAGCGGCGGGTAGTTGGACGCCGGATCGGCGAAGCATGCGTTCCCGCCGATCGTCCCGCGGGCGCGCACCTGGCGGTCGACGGCGCCCGCCGCGACCTCGCCGATCACCGGCTGCGCCGCGCGCAGCTCGAGCGAGCGCTCGAGCTGCGCGTAGGTGGTCGCGGCCCCGATCGTGACCGATCCGTCGGGCCGCACATCGATGAAGCGCAGCTCCTCCAGGCGGCTGATGTCAACCAGCAGCGAGACCGCGGCCGCGCGGTGCTTGAGGACGTTGATCAGCGTCTGGCCTCCGGCGAGCACGCGCGCGCCCGCGGTCGCCCCCAGCGCGGCGAGCGCCTCCTCGAGGCTCGCCGGGCGCACGTACTCGGTGGCAGCTAGCAGCATCGCTCAGGTCCCTCCTGTGATGTGGTCGAGTGTCGGCCGCGGCTCGTGACCGTCGAAGATCGCAAGCGGCACGCTCGCGAGCGGCTCGCCGGCCTGCGCGCCGACGCACCAGGTGTCCTGCATGTACAGGCACGCGGTCCCGCCGCCGGCGATCGCGTGCGGGTGCATCGAGAAGATCATGCCCTCGCGCAACTCGACGTCGACGCCCTCACCGACCTTGGGGTGCTCGATCATCGTCATCCCGATCGAGTGCCCGGTGACATGGCCGAGCGGGTAGCCGCGAGCCCCAAAGGGAGCCGAGACGGCACGGTGCACGTCGTGTGCGCTCGCCCCGGCGCGCATGCTCGCGCGGGCGGCGGCGTAGTACTCCTCGTAGGCCTCGAGCATGCGCAGCGTGTCCGTCCCGGCCGCGCCACGCGTCAGCGGCCGGGAGAACTCGACCCAGTGCCCGCCGGGGCCGGCCACCTCGAGCGAGTACAGGAGCAGGTCCTCAGCTGCGATCGGCGTCTGCTGATCGGGGATCCGGAACTCGGGCGTCGCGGACCCGGACCTGCCCCAGAGCACCATGTCCATCGTCTGGCGCCCGGTGCCGAGCCGCGCGAAGACCGCCTCGGCGGCGGCCATCAGCTCGGCCTGCGTGCGTCCCGGCTCATAGGCCTCGTGCACGGCCCAGAAGCCGGCCACGTTGATTGCCATGCTCTCGCGCACGAGCGCAAGCTCCTCGTCGCTCTTGACCGCACGCGAGAGGTCGAACGCGACGTCGAAGTCGACCAGCTCGAACGGGCCCTGCGCGAGCGCGCGGTAGTCGCGCACCGCCATTATGTAGTCGAGCCCGTAGACGGCGAGGCGCTTGACCTTCTGCGAGCGCAGGTGGTCGCGGATCCAGGCGCCGGGATGCTCGGCGAAGACCGGCTCGCCGATCCAGCCGTCGGCGTGATCGCCGACCCAGCGCGCCTCGCTCGGAAAGATCGTGGTCGGCTCTCCCTGCGCCGGCAGCAGCACGTAGGCGTAGCGGTGAACGATGCGAAAGCCCGAGAGGTAGCGCACGGCGCCCTCGAAGCCGCTGTATTCGTTGCCGCTGACCAGCAGCGCGTCGACGCCGTGCTCGGCCATCGCCGCGCGCGCGTTCGCGTAGCGGCGCGCCACCTCGCCGGCGCTGGGCGTGCGCGCGGGGTCGCTCACCGTGTTCGGCGCCGTCGCAGCGTCGCTCATTCGCTCTGTGCCTGCGGTTGTGAGCTCCAGGCGTGCTCCATGCCGCCGATCAGCGCGACGATCGCTTCGTTCAGCGGCGTCGGCACCCCGGTCTGGGCGCCGAAGCGCACGATGCCGCCGTTCAGCGCGTCGATCTCGGTGCGCCGGTGCGCGAGCGCGTCCTGCAGCATCGACGCGCGGTGGTCATAGGCCACCTCCGCGGCGTGGTCGATCAGCGCGTCCGGATCGGAGTCGAGCGTGATGCCGAGCGAGCCGGCGACGGCGACGCCTTCGCGCACCAGCCCGCTGATCAGCTCGCGTGTCGCCGGCAGCTCGCACAGGCGTCCGTGGGTGAGGCCCGTCAGCGCGCCGAGCGGGTTGCTCGCGGCGTTGAAGATCAGCTTGGTCCACTGTGCGCCGCGTGCGTCGGCGAGCGCAACGGTCGGCATCCCGCCCCGCGTCAGCGCGTCGGCGAGCCGTTCGATCTCCGCCCGAGAGGCGGGGCGCTCCTCGAACGGGCCGATCCAGGTGTCCCCGCCGGTGTCCATCTGCACGACCCCGGGAGCCACGACCCGACCGGCCGGGAACGTGGTGCCGCGGATCACCCGTGGCACATGCTCGGCGATCAGCTCCTCGTTTCCCACGCCGTTCTGCACACTACACACCGCACCGTCGACGAATACGCCTGTCGTCGCAGCGATCGCCTGCGCCGTGAACATCGCCTTGGTGGCGACGATCCCGAACTGGCACGGCGGGATCTGGCTCGCGTCGGTGCGCGCTTGCACGGGCGCGAGGATCTCGGCTTGGCCGGTCAGCCGCAGGCCGCCCGCGTTGATCGCCGCGACATGCTCCTCGACGACGTCGTAGGCCCAGACCTCGACCTCGTCGAGGGTCGCGAGGTGCGCGGCGAACAGGCTGCCGACGGCGCCGCAGCCGACGATGCACACGCGCATCCTCAGACCACCGCCTGCGCGCGGCTCGGTTGCCATGCGGTCTCTTTGGCGAGCACGAGCCTGTACATCGCCGTGCTCAGCGGCACTTCCACGCCGACGCGGGCGGCTTCGCGCACCAGCGCCCCGGTGATGAACTCGACCTCGGTCGGCCGCCGTGCGAGCACGTCCTCGAGCATCGACGGGCGGTGGGCGTAATCGCTCTGCGCGGTCTCACCTCGCGCGACCGCCAGCACGTTCATCTCCCACGGGTTCTCGTGCAGCGCCACGCCCGCGGCGCCGGCCACCGCGACGCCCTCGTCGATCAGCCCGTGCACGAGGTGGCCGAGGTCGCCGAACTCGCGCTCCTGCGCGAAGCTCCCGACGTGCGGCAGCTCCGTCAGCGCGGCGACCGTGTTGATCGCCGAGTTGAAGATCAGCTTCGACCACTGGGCCCCCAGCAGGTCTTCCATCGCCTCGGCCTCGAGGCCGGCGCTGATCATCAGCGCCGCGAGCTCCTGCACGAGCGCGTAGGGCGCGGCGGTCTGCGCCCACGGGCCCATCCAGGTCGCGGTGTCGAGCTCGTATTCGACGTGCACGTCGGAGCGGCGGATGCCGCTCATGAAGGTGACCGCGGAGATGATCGGCCAGGCCCCGTGGCGAGCCACGACCGCTTCGGCGCCCAGCCCGTTCTGCACGGTCATCATCGTCGCGCCATCGGCGAGGCCGGCCAGCCGCGACGCGGTCAGCTCGAGGTCGAGCGCCTTGCAGGCGATGATCCCAACGTCGAACTGCGGCAGCGCCGCCGGCTCGTCGGTGGCGAAGACCTCGACCGCTCGCTCATGCTTGCCGCTGATCCGCAGCCCGTGCTCGCGCAGCATCGCGGCGTGCTCGGGGCGGCGCGTCAGCACGCTCACCTCACAGACGCCGGCCAGATGCCCGGCCAGCAGGCTGCCGATCGTGCCGGCGCCGATCACGCAGACGCGCGAGATCGCCATCAGCGCCCGCCCTCGCCGCCGGCCGCGATCGCGGCGAACTCCTCGTCGCTGACCAGCCGCCGCTCGCGCCCGCCGAGCTCCTTGACCGCGGCGAGCAGCGCCGGCCAGTCCTCGGCTGGGCGCTCGATGCCGAGCTCTTCGAGCTTGATCCTGATCGAGTCAAGGCCGCTCTTCTTGCCGAGCACGATGCCGCGGCGCGCGCGCACCAGTTCGGCCGAGTAGGGCTCGATCGCCGGTGGGTCATGAAACTGGCTCGCCACCGCGCCGGACTCGCGCACGAACAGCGTCTCGCCGGTCAGCGGCCGCCACGGCTCGAGCGTGTAGTCAGACAACCGCCGCACCAGCTCCGACGTTTCGCGCAGCCGCTCGAAGCGCAGCGCGCTGCCGATCCCATAGAGCGCGTCGAGCGCGAGCGCGACCTCGCCCAGGCTGGCGTTGCCGGCCCGCTCGCCCATCCCGTTGATGGTGCCCTGAACCCACTGCGCGCCGGCGCGAACTGCTGCGATGGCCGCCGCCGTCGCCAGGCCGAAGTCGTTGTGCCCGTGCCAGTGGATCGGGACATCGGCTCCCAGCCAGCGCCGGGCGCTCGCGACCAGCACGGCAGCGCTCTCCGGGGCCAGCACGCCGATCGTGTCCACCACCGCGATCTCCTGCGCCCCGGCCGCCACCGCAGCGGAAAAGATGCGCTC
This sequence comes from Solirubrobacterales bacterium, assembly GCA_003157595.1. Classification (GTDB taxonomy): domain Bacteria; phylum Actinomycetota; class Thermoleophilia; order Solirubrobacterales; family Solirubrobacteraceae; genus Palsa-513. The sequence continues at coordinate 12,300 of PMKB01000291.1, read as the reverse complement.
CAGGAACGCGAGGTCCGCGCGCGAGCCGTCGACGCCGAAGAAGCAGACCCGCAGGCCGGCGCCGGCCGCGTGCGAGACGGCCTCCACGACGCGCTCCGTCACCTTCTCGCGCGAGAGGCCGTAGGCCGCGAGCTTGCCGTCGCTGACCGGCGACTCGATCACCGTCGATCGCACACCGGCCGCCAGCAGTGCCTCGACGTCAGCCGGAACCGCACGCGAGAAGCCCCACACCTCGGCCGCCAGACCGGCGCCGACGATCAGCGCCAGAGCCTCGGCGTCGTCGGCCGACACGCGCGGGAAGCTGGCCTCGATCCGATCGACTCCCAGGGCGTCGAGCGAGCGCGCGATCTCGAGCTTGGCGTAGGGGTCGAGCACGACGCCGACCGTCTGCTCGCCGTCGCGCAGCGTCGTGTCGTAGCACCCGACGCGCGCCGGCGCGTCGGGTGCGGCGGCGATCGCCGTCGCGTTCAGTTCGCCGAGCCAGAGCTTCGAGCGATCGATCATGGCGCGCGGAAGTCGTCGGGGTAGTGCGAGAGCTTCTCGCTGCCGGTCGCGGTCACGAGGAAGTTGTCCTCGAGCCGCAGGCCGCCGCCGCCGGGCCAGTAGACGGCGGGCTCGATCGCGAGCACCATGCCCGCCTCGATCTGCGCCGCCACCGCCCGGTGCGCGAACGGCGGCTCGTGCGCTCGGGCGCCCACGCCGTGGCAGACGGGGTGACTCGGCTGGCCGGGGTAGCCGAGCTCGGCGATGCCGTCGCGGATCAGCGTGTCCAACTCGGCGAGGCTCGCTCCGGGGCGCAGGTGCCCGATCGCCGCGCCGTAGACGCCGAGCAGGCCGTCGAGCAGCGCGTCGTATTGCGGGCGCAGCGTGCCGGGGCAGGCGTTCTTGGTCAGATCGGACCAGTATCCGTCCGCGCAGACCCAGATCTCGAGCAGGGTGGGCTCGTCGTCGAGCACCGGCCGGTTGCCGGTCGCCGTGAAGGTGCGAATTCCCGGTCCCGCCCAGACGAGCGTGAACGCCCGCGCCAGCGCGACCTTGCCCTGATAGCCGGTGCCGAGCGCGTGCACGTGCCCTTCGAACATCGCGCCGACCTCGCTCTCGAGCATCCCGGGGCGGATGTTGTCGCGGACGTGCTCCATCGCGAGCGTTGCGAGCTCGTTGGCCAGGCGCAGCCGCTCGATCTCCTGCGCGGTCTTGATCATGCGCGCGCGCGCGAGCAGCGGAGCGGCGTCGAGCACCTCGGCCGCGACGGCGGCGAAGCCGTCGAACCAGCCGCTCCAGAAGACGGTCGGCTCGCCGGCCATGCGGTCGGCCGCCTGCGTGCCCTGCGAGTGTTCGAGGCCGACGCGTCCCGGCTCGCGCTCACGCAGCAGCGCCAGGCAGCGGTCCTGCGCGCGGACCGCGGGCGGCCGGGGGTCGTCGGGGTCGTAGAAGGGGAACTGCCGCACGTCGGCCGTCCACGCCGTGCGCTGCGCCTCCTCGTACTGCGGCTCCATCACGAACAGCGTCGGCTCGCCCTCGCGCGGGACGACCGCGATGTCGTAGCCCTTCATCGGCCAGTAGTTGGTGAGGTAGCAGACGTTGTCTGGCGCGCGCACGACCAGCGTGTCAAGTCCCACGTCGGCCATCAGCGTGCGGACGCGTTCGAGCTTGACGCTGTCGATCTCCCAGCCCATGCGCTCACCAGCGCTGCAGCGGCGGCGCCGGGACGCCGTAGGCCTGCTCCCAGGAGATGACCGGATTTGACAGCGTGCCGATCCGCTCGATCTCACACTCGACGACGTCGCCGGCTCGCAGGTACAGATCGGCGGCGTTCTCGCTGAATCCGGCGACGCCGGAGACGGTGCCGGTGGAGATGATGTCGCCGGGGCTGTAGCCCAGCGGCGAGTAGTGGGCGATGATCTCCGGGATCGTCACGGACATGTTGCCGGAGTGGGACTCCTGGCGCAGCTCACCGTTGACTCGCAGGGTCATCTTCAGATCGTGGGGGTCGCCGACCTCGTCCGGGGTGACGATCCACGGGCCCAGCGGGCAGAACGTGTCGATCGCCTTGCAGAACGAGAACACGCCGGAGCGCATCTCGCGCCGCTGGATGTCGCGCGCCGTGATGTCGTTGAAGATCGTGTAGCCGGCGATATATGACTCGGCCTCGTGCGCGTCGAAGTGCCGTCCCGCCTTGCCGATGATCACGGCGAGCTCGAGCTCGTGGTCGAGCTCTTCGGTCAGGTGCTCGGGGTAGATGATCGCCTCGTCGGGGCCGATGATCGCGTCGACGTTCTGGAAGAACACGATCCACGGCGCGATCTCGTGCGACCAGCCGACCACCTTCGACTCCTCCTCGTGCTCGCGGAAGTTGCCCGAGGTGTGAAAGAACTTCTTCGGCACGATCGGCGCGCACAGCCGCACGTCGGCCAGCGCCAGCCGCTCGCCGCTGCTCGCTGCGGCCGGGTCCAGGCCGCGCTCGTAGAGCGTGCGCATGTCGGGCACGTCGAGGAGGGCGAGTTGATCGCCCTCGATCACACCGGCACGGCGGGAGCCGTCGGGCGTCTCGACGGTCGCAAGCTTCACGGCGCCACCCCGCAGACCTCGGCCGCGACGAGCGCGTAGACGGTGGCCATGGCGCGCAGGCCGGCGATCTCGAGGTTCTCCCCGTCCACGCTCGGCAGGCCGCTGGAGGTGCCGTAGTTGACGGTCTCGATGCCGTAGCGCGTCAGCGCCGAGGCGTCCGAGAACCAGCGCACCGTGTCGCGCGCCGGCGTCGCCCCGAACACCTGCGTGTGGCCTGCGTCGATCGCCGCGATCAGCGGGTGGGACTCCGCGATCTGCGCGCCGGGCGCGGTGACGAAGACCTCCGAGCTGATCCCGAAGTCGGGGTGGCGCTCGCGCAGCTCGCGAACCAGCGCGGCGAAGTCCTCACGCGCTGCCGTCATCGCCATCGTCGGCGGCACGCGAATGTCGAGAAAGAGGTCCGCCTGGTGAGGGGTGCGGCTGACCCGCCACGGCGCGCCGGCTCGGGTCGCGCCGACGTTGACCACGCCGTCGATGCCGCCATAGGCGCTGCGGCGCTCCCACCCGGGGATCCAGTCGAGCACGTCGGCGAGCACGCTGTGCATCCGCACGATCGCGTTCTCGCCCAGCCGACCGCTCGAGAAGGCGGTGTGGACGAACGGCCCCTGCGTCGAGATCCGCGCCCACATCGTCCCGTAGTGGCCGAGCACGACGCGCTGCTCGGTCGGCTCGCCGAGGATGCAGTAGTCGGCGATCCCGCCGTGGGTCGCCAGGTAGCGGCTGCCGGCGGCATAGCCGCGGTATTGCGCACCGCGGAACTCCTCGCCCCACTGCGTCTTCTCGATCTCGCCGACGACGGCCGCGATCACCACGTCGCCGCGCAGGCGCAATCCGGCGTCTGCGATCGCGCGCACGGCTTCGACGTAACACGCGAGCGCGCCCTTCATGTTCGAGATGCCGAGTCCCCAGATGTGCCCGTCGCGCACCTCCGCATGCGGCTGGAAGCCGGGCTTGGAGCGCAGATGCGGCTCGCGCCCGGAGTAGGAGGTGTCCATGTGCCCGTTGAACATCAGGCTCGGAGCGCCCCCCGAGCCCTCGAGCCGCCCGACCACGTTGGGCCGCCCGTCCTCCACCTCCTGCCAGCTGACCGCCAGGCCCGTCGCCTCGAGCGTGTCGCGCATGCACTCGGCCATCTGCTGCTCGCTGCCGGTCGGGCTTGAGATGTCGACGAACGAGCTCGCCGTCGCCACCAGCCGCGCCTCGTCCACCGCGGCGATCAGCGCGCTCCGCGGTTCAGCGTCCATCCGCAGGCTCCCCGCGATCAGGGGCCCGCAGCGGCGGCGGCGTTGGGCGGGTCGGGCTCGCCGTGCTCATCGGTCCAGGCGGGGGAGGACCTGCGTTGCGAACAGCTCGATCTGGCGCTGGCGATCCTCGCCCCACAGCTCGAGCATCACGTGCGTGCAGCCGGCCTCGCGGTAGGTCTCGATCGCCGCCGCGCAGTCCTCCGGCGTGCCCGCGATCGGCCGGCACTTCTCGAGGATCGAGTCACTGACCGCCGCGGCGGCCGCCCGGCGCCCGCCGCGCTCCATCGCCTCGGCGATCGGGCGGATCTCATCCTGGCTCAGGCCCGCCAGCTCGAGCAGCACGTCCGCCGAGCCCTGGATGTTCTGCACCTTGTTCGCGAGGTACATGCCCGCGATCTCGCGGGCGCCCTCGCGGCCGCGGTCGCGGTCCTCGTCGATCGAGGCGACGATCGTGCAGCCGACGTCGATCTCGGCCGGGTCGCGGCCTGCCTTCTCGGCGCCCGCGGCCATGTTCGCGCAGCTGTAGCGGACGAAGTCGGGGGTCGTGATCGAGGCTGTCAGGAGGCCGTCGGCCTCTTCGCCCGCGTACTGCTGCATCCGCGGGCCGGTCCCCGCGATGTAGATCGGGACCGCGCCACGCGGCGTCTCGGCATCGTCGGCGAGCGCCGGCACGTGGGCGCTGAAGGCCGGGCCGTCGTAGTCGAACTGAGCGCCGCCCAGCACGCCGCGGACGATGCGCACGGAGTCGCGCGTCGGGTTCAGTGGCTTGACCTCGTCGGCTCCGATCTCCTTCATGAAGATCCGCGAAGCGCCGAAGCCGAGGTGGAAACGCTCCGGACCGGCCGCCTCCTGCGTCACGCGCGCATCCATCGCCACCTCGATCGGATGGCGGGTGAACGGCGAGATGATGCCCCAGCCGATCGTCAGCCGCTCGGTCTCACGCGCGATCAGCGGCGAGATCGCGGTCGCCGACCTCGCCTCCATCGAATGCTTGCGCCACCACGGATACGCCTCGGCCAGCCAGATCGTGTCGAAGCCGTGGCGGTCGAGTGCCCGCGCGTGGTCGAGGATCTCCGCGAGCGGCTCCATCGTCAGCTGCATCACGCCAATTCGAAACGGCACACCCGGCACGCAGCACTCCCTCTCCTGGCCGACACCACGCCGCACAAAGCCGCGGCGGGGGTCCCGCGGCGGTGTTTGGATATTTGATCACATCTCTGGTTGGCCGGTGCTCCGCGTCGCCATCGGGATCGCAAGCAGCGGGATGAAACGGTGTGCGAGCGGCCCGATCGCGAGCGCGTAGATCACAGTTCCCACGCCGACGCTTCCGCCGAGCAGCCAGCCGATCGCCAGCGCCGAGACCTCGATCGCGGTGCGTACGACGCGGATCGAGTGGCCGCGCCTCGCCCAGCCGGTCATCAATCCGTCACGCGGACCGGGCCCCAGGCCGGCGCCGATGTAGGCGCCGGTCGCGACACCGTTGAGAAAGACACCGGCGAGCAGGATGACGACGCGGGCGAGCAGTCCGTGCGGCGCGTGCACGAGCGCGAGCACGAGGTCGATCACGGCGCCGACCACGACGACGTTGCAGACCGTGCCGACCCCGGGGCGCTGGCGAAGCGGCAGCCACAGCAAGAGGACCGCCCCACCGACGATGATCGCCCAGGTGCCCACGCCGAGCCCGATGCGGCGCGAGAGCCCCTGGTGCAGGACGTCCCAGGGGTCCAGTCCGAGCCCGGCGAGCAGCAGCATCGCGTCGCTGACTCCGTAGAGGGTCAGGCCGGCGAACAGCTGCGCCAGTCTTCGCAGGCGTGGTTGCGGCACGGCGCGACGTTCGCAGATCGACGGCACGTCGGGCGCCGATCGGGCTGTTGCTCGAACGCAGGCAACGCTGAGGCACGGAGAGGGAGGGATTCGAACCCTCGGACGAGGTTTCCCCCGTCACGCGATTTCCAGTCGCGCCCGTTCAACCGCTCCGGCACCTCTCCGGGAGGTGGGCGGAGTGGAAGGCTACGCGACGCGGTAATCTGCCGCACAGCCGTTCGACCCGCAGCGACAGAGGAGCATCGTGCTCGCAGTCAGCAAGGCCTTCTCGGAGACGTTTGGACTGATCGCCACCTTCGGCGGCATCGGCGTCGTCGTCAACGTGATCCTGGTCTACGTCGCGATCCAGGTTCGCGGCGAGCACCAGCAGAACGAGCGCTACCGCGCCGAGCGCCAGCGACGCTTCGGGTCCTAGAAGGCCGGTCTGCTGTTCGGGCGGGTGCATGCACCCGCCCGTCGGGACGGTGCATGCACCGTCCCGCGGATCGGCGCATGCGCCGATCCGAAAAACGATTGCCTCAGATCAGCTCGACAGCGTCGCCGATCCGCACCGTTCCGGCCTGGAGCACCGTGCCGTAGACGCCGCATGCCAGCGGCTCGGTCGTCGCGGCCTCGCCGCGGTAGCTCGCGAGCGCGTTGAGTGTGTCGAGGTCGCTGACGCCGCTTTCGGGGTCGCGCTTGGTCACCACGCAGCGGCCGACGTGCCCGCGCAGCGTGACGAGCGCCGCGCCGATTCGCAGCGGGCGCCCGAGCCACCGATCCTCCTCGTGCGCGGCGGTGCCGTCGATCTCGAACAGCATCCGCAAGCGGCGCGCGTCGATCGGCTGGGCTGCCTGGGCGGCCTGCGCGAGGCGTTCGATGCTCGCCGAGGAGATCAGCGACACCGCGCCCTCGCGCCCGCGGTCGACGGCCCCCCAGTCGCTGAGGCTCTCCACCAGCCGCAGCGGTGCGCCGATGTGCTGCGAAAGCGCGTCCGACCATGGCCCGAGCACCTCGATGGCGGCGATCGTGCTCGAGAAGAATCGCGCGACGAGCCTTCGGCCGGGTTCGACCCGTGCGCTCACCTCCGCGCCGTCGGGGAAGCGCAGGGAGAGCGTGCGCTCGGCATCGGCGTACTCGGCGAGGACGGCCTGCAGGGCGCCGAAGCGCTTGCCGTTGACCATCCTGTCGTCCGCGTCGAGCAGGAAGAAGCGGCGATTCTCGCGCACGCCCCGGGCCCCGAGCTCCACCTCCTCGCGCGCGAGGGCGCGCAGACCCTTGACGGGCGCGACCGTGACCGCGACGACGCGCGCGCTCATCGCGAGTTCGGAGTCACCGCGTAGATCGTCGCGACCGCCGCCAGGCCCTCATTCGTGCCGCCGGCGACGAGGACCCGGCCGTCGGCGGGCACCGCGACGGTGTCGGCGAGGCTCTGCGGCAGAACGCCGGCCAGGCGCACACCGCTGGTCGCAGGGTTGATCGTGTAGATCGCCCGCGAGCGCTGCCCGCGGGCGTTGGCACCGCCGATCGCGTAGATCAGTCCGCCGAGCGTCGCCGCGCTCTCGCGATCGCGTGCGCGCGGGAGCGTCGTGAAGGCGACGACGGCGTTGGTCGCCGGGTCGAAGTGGTAGACGGTGGCGCTCGGGACCCCGGCGGTCGAGCCGCCGATTATGTACACCTGACCGTCGAACGCCGCGGCCGTGGGGTAGCGCAGGGTCACCGGGAGCGTCGCCACCGTCTGGGCGGTCGAGCCGGGGGTGTAGGCGACGATCGTGTTCAGCTCTGCGGCGCCGGTGTAGCCGCCGATCACATACGCGGTGTCGCCGACGGTGGCGACGGCGGCATCGGCCGTGGACGCGGGGAGGCTGCCGACGTCGGTGAAGCTCGCGTTGCTCAGCTCATAGATCGTCGAGCCCGCGCCACCGAACAGGTAGACGTTCTGGCTGAGCACGGCTGCGACGGCCGAGGCCGCGGGGACCGGCAGCGTGCCGGCGGCGGTCACCGTCGCGGACTGGAAGTTCTCGATCGAGTTGGTCTCGGCGCCCGCGGCGTCGTAGCCGCCCAGCAGGAGCGCTCCGCCGGTCCCGTAGGGGACGGCGGCGATGCGCGAAGCCGGTGCGCTCAGCGAACCGAGGCTCGAGACCGAGACGGTTCGCGTGCTCGTCGCCTTGGTGGCGCCCGTGGGCCCGGTCGGGCCGGTGCTCTTTGCCGGCGTCGGGCTCTTCGCGTTCAGTCCGAACGGCAGGTGCACGTGCAACGAGTAGGCCACCACTGCGGCGACCGCGAGCGCAGCCAGCAGGAAGGCGGCAACGGCGCCGGCGCGCCGGCGCAGCCGCGACTCCCGCGGCTCGCGCGGCGCGCGTCGCTGTCTCGCTCGAGGCATCTCAGAATCGATGTCGCTCATGCCGCGAGCCGCCTTGCGGCGCGCCGGCGCCCCCGTGCGGGGGCGGGCTAGACGATCCCTTCGGGGAAGGCTCGACCGAGGATCGGCCTGCGGGTCAGCTTGCGTTTTCCGATGCGCCAGAGTATCCCGGCGATCGGATCGGATCGCGCCGGCACCCGCGGCGCCACGCGATCCGCGCCCCCGGCACCGGTGCGCCTTCGCCAAAGGTTCCACGTGGGCACGACGTTTCGCGGCGACCCACTAGCCTGCAGCGATCTGCGGGCGCTACACGAATACCGCCGAACCTGACGCGCTGCAGCGGCGCTTCGGCGTGAGCATCCCGTTTCGCGAGGGATCGCGGCGCTACAACATCGCCCCGACGCAGACGATCATCGCGATCGTGCGCGACCAGGACGGCGCGCCGGTGGCCCGCGCGATGCGCTGGGGCCTGATCCCGCCCTGGGCGAAGGACGCAAAGATCGCCTACAAGATGATCAACGCCCGGGCTGAGACGGCCGACGAGAAGGGCTCCTACAAGCGGCTGCTCGCGAGCGCCGACCGCCGCGCGCTGCTGCTGGCCGACGGCTTCTACGAGTGGCTGCGCCCCGAGGATCGCAAGCTGCCACGCGTGCCGTTCCGCTTCACGCTGGGCGACGGTGAGCCCTTCGCCTTCGCCGGCCTGTGGACGCCGGGCACCGTCGACGGCGAGCCGATCGAGTCGGCGACGATCCTCACGACGGCGGCGAACGGCCTCGTCGCCGCCGTTCACGACCGCATGCCGGTGATCCTCGCCGGCCCGGACGGCGAGCGCGCCTGGCTCTCCCCGGAACTCGACGCGGCGGCGGCGAAGGCGCTGTGCGTCCCGTTCCCGGCGGAGCTGATGGCGGTCTCGCCGGCCAACCCGCTGGTCAACAAGGTCGGCGCCGGCGTGCCCGAAGGGCCAGAGTTGCTGGTCTCTCCGGCGGCGAGGTAGCGGGCCGCTAGCAGCCCTCCTCGGCCCTGGGCTCCCGGGCGCCGACCGCGGTGGAGCCGGCCCCGCGATCGCCGCGTGTGGCGTCGCGTCGGGCTTCGAGCCAGCCCGCGACGGCCGCCCAGCTTGCGCTGGCGGGCAGGATGTGGCTTCGGTGGCGGCCGGCGTCGCCGGCGATCTCGATCAACTCGACACTCGCGCCGGCGGCTCGCGCCGCCTGGGCGTAGTTGCGGCTGCGACGCACCGACACCGTGACATCGCCGGTTCCGTGCACGAGCAGCACCGACGCCGCCGGCGGGACCAGCGCGATCGGGTCGGCCGCCGCGTAGCGCTCGGGAACCTCGTCTGGTCCGCCGCCCATCAGCGAGCCGACGGCGCCGCCGGGCGCCTCCCGGTAGGTCTGCGCAAGGTCGTTCACGCCGGCCGCCGACACGGCCGCGACAGGCTCGATCCGCGGGTGGGCTCCCGGTGCGCCGTCGCCGAGCGCTCCGCGGCTCGCCGCCCAGAGGGCGAGGTGGCCGCCGGCGGAATGGCCGAAGAGGGTGACGCGGCCGAGATCCAGGGGAGCCGCCACGCGATCGAGGTGGTCGATCGCCGCGGCGACATCCGTGAAGGTCGCCGGCCAGCCGCCGCCCTGGCCACGGCCCATGCGTCGGTACTCGATGTTCCAGACGGCGTAGCCCCGGCGGACGAGGTCGCCGGCGAGGCCGCGCATGACGGCCTTCGAAACCCCAGTCGTCCACGATCCGCCGTGGATCGTGACGAGCACCGGGAACGGACCGCCACCGGGTGGCAGGTGCAGCTCGGCGCGCTGGCAGCGGTGGTCGCCGCCGTAGCGGTGTGAGCGCCCGGGCGTCAGGAAGTCGAGCAGCAGGCGCGTGCTTGGCATCTGGCGTTGGATGCGCTCAGAGCGCGTCCCACGGATCATCGTCGGCGCCGGCCGAGCGCTCGATCCGCTCGAGCACCTCGTCCGTACGCCGATCCTGGACCATCGCGGCAAGCGCGTCGGTGATCGTCGGCGCCCAGACGCGCCGCGTCGGCGGCAGCTCGCCGCGCTCGTCCGGAAGCTCGGACCAGTCGAGCGCGACAAGCTCGCCGGCGTTGGGCTGCGATCCCGGCGGCGCCGTCGATCCGGAGCTGTACAGCGTCAGCTGCGCCTGCCAGCCGTTCGGGCACAGCTCGCCCATCAGTGCGCGGGCCCGAACCTCGTGGCTGTGTGGGCGATGGCGCGTGCGCCAGCGTCGCAGCTCACGCGCGAGCAGCAGGCCGGCGAGCACGAGCAGCACCGCGCCGACCAGCACGAGCTCGAGCTGCGCGACGACCGCGAGACTCCGGCTCGCCGCCGACGCTCCCGATCTGATTGCAGCCAACACGATCCGCCCAAAGGTACACGGCCGGTCCGGTTTCCGGGGCCACTTCCGCTACGCGAAAAGCCGCTCGAAACGGGTTTGCGAGAGCGTTGCGCGAAGGCCCACTAGGCTGATCGGCGATGCGCATCGCGATCGCGCTGTTCGAAGACGCCGAGGAGCTCGACTGGGCGGGACCGTGGGAGGTGCTCGCCGCCTGGGCTCGCCACTGGCCCGGCGACGGCGTCGAGATCGTCACGGTTGCCGAGACGCTCGACCCGGTGCGCTGCGCGAAGGGGTTGCGCGTGCTCGCCGACCGCACCTGGGAGCAGCTCGGCGCGCTCGACGTGCTGGTCTATCCCGGCGGTCAGGGGACGCGCGCCCAGCTGGGTCAGGAGCGCATCCGCGAGCGGCTGCGCTCACTGCATGCGGGCGGCACGCTGATGACCAGCGTCTGCACCGGGGCGCTCGTGTTCGCCGACGCCGGTCTGCTCGACGGCCGTCCCGCCACCACCCACTGGGCGTCGCTCGAGCTGCTCGCGACGCTCGGTGATCGGATCGACGTTCGTCGCGGCGCCCGGTTCGTCGATGACGGCGAGATCATCACCGCCGCCGGCGTCTCGGCGGGCATCGACGTGGCGCTGCACCTGGTCGCCCGGCTGCACTCGCCCGAACGCGCCGCCGAGGTCCGACGAGAGATTCAGTACTACCCGGAGCCACCGGTCTAGAGCCTCCGCGCGCCAGCGCGCCGAGCGGGCGCCGTGCCTCGCCGGCTTGGCGGCGCGCGCGAAATGCTGGCGCCGGCACTCCCTCGCTGCTACCGTGTGTCAATCAGGTCGGGCATAAACCCGACGCACGCAGTGCCCGCGGTCGTAGCCCTTGCTTTCAGCAATCTCCACGTTCGCAGCACGCGACCAGTGGAGGTAAGTACCAGCATGGCTACAGGAACCGTCAAGTGGTTCAGTGACGACAAGGGCTTCGGGTTCATCACCCCGGAGAACGGCTCCGAAGACGTGTTCGTTCACTTCTCGGCCATCCAGGGTGACGGATTCAAGACCCTGGCCGAGGGTCAAGCCGTGGAGTTTGAGATCATCGAAGACGCCAAGGGCGCGAAGGCCCAGAACGTCACCCGGGTGTAGGTTGTTCGGGCGGCCAGCCCTTCGAGCGCGAACGTGCGGGAAACAACGCGTCAAAAGACGCGGTTGGGTGGTTTTTGTTGGGCGTTTTGCGCACGATATTGCACTTTATGCGGGGCTGGAAGGCCCATAAAATTTGCCTCCGGCGGCAAGTTGAAAATAGTTCTTGCATCTGAATGGGGCGATCTGTAGTTTGGCCGTCCCTTCACGGGGAATCGAGCCGCGAGGTCGTGGCGAAAATTCTTGTGTGAGGGGCTTGACAGGTGTGAGAAGTACGAGTAGATAGAGGTTGCCTGCTGGGGGAAGTTTCGGACGGTTCTTTAGGAGTGCGACAAACTCTAAACCCGAGAGCGGGCTTGCTGTCGCCTGAAAACGGAAGTAATCAGCGGTTAGACATGAGCGTTCAGCCCGACGGCTGAGAGTTCATTATCTGAAAGTTGATTACACACGCTGCTAATGGCGGCGCGTCGTGTTCTTTGAAAATTGAAAGTGCGATACGTGAGAGCCCACGTTTGTCTCGGCGCGAGCCGGGGCAAACTTTGAGTGAAGTAACAAAAATCAGTCGGGGAGCCCTGACTGGTTGCTCAACGTGGAATCGGTCGGATCAGCGATGGCCCCGCAAGGGATCATGGCAAACCTCGAAGCAATTCGGGGCAGGTCTGGTTGATTTTATTACGGAGAGTTTGATTCTGGCTCAGAACGAACGCTGGCGGCGTGGATAAGACATGCAAGTCGAACGAAATTTTGTTTATAGCAATATGAGCCAGAATCAAACTCTCCGTAAAAAAACTTTCAGACCATTGCTGACCTGATCGTTTCCACATTGAGCAACCAAACGGGGCTCCCCGGT
>PMKB01000286.1 GCA_003157595.1 Solirubrobacterales bacterium | reverse complement strand
ACCTGTTCAGGGCGAACCTGTTCAGGGCGGACCTGTTCAAGGCGGTCGGCTTCGATCCCCGGCGCTGTAATGACCTGCTCATGCTGCTCGACCAGCCGGGCGCGATCCGGGCCTACAAGCTCGTGTCGGCTGACTACGGCAGCCCAATCCAGACCGACCATCGGCTGATTTACAAGGTCGGCAAGACGCTCAAGGTTGCCAAGCCCAACACCGACCCGACCGTCCTCTGTGGCGCAGGCATCAACGTCGCCACGCTGCCGTGGGTCATGCGCGAGTGGAGCGAGGGCAAACGCATCCTGCTCGTGGAGTTCACCGCGGCCGACATCGCCGCTATCCCGGTCGGAGACGGCAAGTTCCGCGTGCGCAAGGTCACCGTCATCCGCGAGTTGGATCTGGTCGAGCTGGGGCTGGTTGCCAAGCCTGAAGAGGCCACGGCATGAACGTCGAGGTCGCCGCTTGGATCAAGGCGCATGAACGGATCGAGGCTACGGCATGAGCAGCCCCAAGGCCGCCACAACCACGAGCAAGGGCCGCACGTACGGCCTCGAGCTTCCACCACCCGACGGCCACAAGAACCTGTGGTCCGTCACCACGATCATCGGCGGCGGACTGCCGAAGCCGGCTCTCGTCGGCTGGGGCATCAAGAGCGTGGCCGAGTACGCCGTCGCCAACTACGCCCGCCTGTTCAGCATGGCCAAGGCGGCCGAGGGCGACGACGACGCGCTATACGGCGTGGTCTCCTGGCTCAAGGGCAGCCCGTACCGCGAGCGCGACAAGAAGGCGGATCTCGGCACCCTGCTGCACTCGATCGCTGAGGCCACGGCCCTTCAGAAGCCGCTGCCGGCCATCAGCCCGGAGGTCGCGCCCCTCTACGCCAACCATCAGCGGTTCCTGGCGGAATGGGCGCCTGTCATGGAGATGAGCGAGGCGACCGTCTACAACGTCCGCGAGTCCTACGCCGGAACCCTCGACTTCATCGGGCGGCTCACCGGCCCGCGCGTCCCGGCCAGCCTGCGCGGCAAGCTCGTCATGGGCGACTACAAGACCGGCGGCGAGATCGACCCGTCCAACCCGTCCAACGACAAAGGCATCTACGCCGAAGCCGCACTCCAGATGTCCGCATACGCCCACGGCGAGGGCGTGTACCTCGCGCCCGGGACCGTCGTGACGATGCCTGCCGTCGAGGCGGCCGTGGCGGTCCACATCACGGCCACCGGCTACCGCGTGCGGCCTGTCGAAATCGGGGAGCAGGTCTGGCGCTCGTTCCGCTATGTACGCGAGTCCTTCCGCTTCATGGAGGAGATCAGCAAGGGCGTGATCGGCGAGCCGCTGGTGCTCGAGCAGGTCCCGGTCGCGATCGCCAAGAAGCGCGCCGCGCGAAAGGTGGCTTAGCCGTGCCGATGATCGATCTCCAGCGACAGATGACCGAGCTCGGCCGCATCCGTACCGGCGACCAGGTCGAGATCGCCGGCCAGGCGGGCAAGAAGCGCCCGCGCAAGCTCGAGACATTCCGGCTCACCAGCCAGAGCCGCGAACTGATCGAAGAAGCTGCCCGGCTGTACGGCGGCACCGCAACCGCGTGGAACGATCAGTGGGAAGTCGTCATCACCGCGGCGACGCTGCCGATCATGCTCCCGCCCGGCGAGGCGATGAGTCAGTGGTGGGAGCTGTGGTCCGGCGGCGGCTGCCAGCGGCGGTGCGAGGGCACGGGCGGGCGCAACGTCCTGGCCGACGAGCCTTGCTCGTGCCCGGAGGACAAGACCGAGCGCGCCGAGCTCGCGAAGTCCGGCCAGGCCTGCAAGCCCACGACGCGGCTCAACGTCATCCTGCCCGAACTACCCGGCCTCGGCCTCTGGCGTCTCGAGTCCCACGGCCATTACGCCGCGGTGGAGCTCGCCGGCGCGGCCGAGTACCTCTCGATGGCCACGAGCGTCGGCCACCGCGTACCGGCGCACCTGCGCATCGTCAACCGCAGCCGCAAGGTCAAGGTCATCGACAAGGGCGTCGAGAAGGTCCAGACGCGCAACTGGACCGTGCCGACCATCGACATCGACGTCCGTCCGATGGACCTGCTCAACGCCGGCGACATGGTCGACCGCGGTCAGATCGCCGTTCCGGTCGAACGGGCGCTGCCATCCGGGCCGGTCAACCGGCGCACGCGCGTCGAGCGTCCGGCGCTGCCATCCGGCGAGACGTTGCCCGACCGGGCCAACCTCGCGCGGCCGTCGAACCCGCCGCTCGGCGAGCCGCCTGAACTTCCCGGCGAATCGTTCGAGCCGCCGGCGGAGTCCATTGCCACGGCTCAGCGACCGACGCTGGCGGAGCGCCTGGCCGACCTCGCCGACGAGCTCGTCGGTACGGTTGGCACGGGCCCGCTCACCGACGATCAGCGCCGCGCCGTCCAGAAGATCACCACCCCGCTGGGGATCGAGTGCTTCGGCAACGTCCTGGCGCGCGTGTGGGGCCTCGAGCGCGACGGGGAGACCGGCAAGTGGCCGCTGGTCGCCCCGCAGGCCGCCGCAATCATCGCCGCCGCCGCGGAGGGCGACTTCCAGGCGCGTTGGCACGATCTCGGAGCATCGATCTCCGACCAGATCTGAAAGGCACCGTCACCATGGCATACGCCGATCACGTCAGCCCGCGCGAGGCTCTTCGCGCCGACCTGCGGGCGCACTTCCGCGAGCTCGCCGATGCCGCAATCGAGCGCGTCGACACGGCCGACATGCTCACGAGCGAGACCGACCCTGACGGCCAGGCGATCCCGGCCTGGCAGAACGTCCCGGTCCTCACGGCTCGCTCGCTCGAAACGATCCTGCGCGAGGTCTTCGAAGGCCCGCTGCCGGTGCCATCCGCCAAGACGGGCGAGGCCGCAACTCCGGCGCTGTTCGTGGTCTTCGCCGAATGCCCCCGCTGCCACATCAGCCAGCGCATGCCCATCAGCGTGACCGTGGAGCTCCACCAGGACACCGACGGCGAGAGCCTGCATCTCAAGGCCAAGAGCAAGGAAGCTGTCCACACCTGCGGCCAGCTACCCCTGCCGGAAGCCGACGAGGCCGAGGGGCAGACGGAGCTGCCGCTCGAAGAGGGTGCCGAAGAGGAGGAGCGCGAACGGTTCGCTGCCGCGATGCTCTTGCTCAACTCCGGCGATGCGATTGAGGCCGAGACGACCGCGCTGTGCGCCAACGCGGCGTGCGTGCTCGAAGCCGG
>PMKB01000152.1 GCA_003157595.1 Solirubrobacterales bacterium | reverse complement strand
GCCGCGCCAGGCAGCGGACTTCGATTGCTCGCTGACCGTGCTTTCCGACGGCTGCAGCGACGCTGATGAGGAAGTGCACCGAGTGCTTGTCCGAGAACGTGTTTCCCCCGCCAAGCACAGGTCCCGACCATCGCGGCGTGGGTCAGCGCTCTCGCGTAGCTCGCCGCGCGACCCGCTCCTCCAAAAACACCGAGTGGCCTCCCGCAAGACGCGGTCACGCAGCGACGCTCGGTCCAAATGCGAGCGCCTGAGTCGCGGAGTCGCCACGTGCCCCTTTCGGACGAGCTCCAGGTCAGACGAGCGAGACCGTCAGCGCTTCTGCATCGCCTAGCGCGAGCGGGTGCGGCTCGACCCGTAGGCCCCGCGCTCGTGTTTCGTCTGGGGCGAGCGTCGACCGACCTCATCGCGGGAGTGCTCCTTTTCGCTCCGACCGACATTCGGGTCACTGGTGTCGCTGTCGCGCGTCTCTACGGATTCGTGCTGCCTCAGATATCACTTGCGGCATCGTTCTACTCGAAGCTTGTTGCTCATCTCGAGAAGATCAGAAATCCATTTCCGAAGGAGAGCCCGACGATGACTATGAACGTTGCCGACGCGTTGGTGGAGACGGCGGTCCGGGCTGGTGTGGAGCGTGTCTACGGGGTCATCGGGGATAGCCTCAATCCGATCGGTGATGCGATCCGACGCAACGGCAAGCTGCGTTGGATCCACGTCCGCCACGAGGAGGTTGGCGCGTTCGCGGCCGGAGCAGAGGCTCAGCTCACCGGCCGGGTCGCGATGTGCGCCGGATCGGCCGGGCCGGGGCACCTGCACCTGCTCAACGGGGTCTATGACGCGCACAGGTCTGGAGCGCCGGTGCTCGCGCTCGCGTCGGTCATCGCGAGCGCCGAGATCGGCGGTTCGTTCTTTCAAGAGACCGATCCGCATAGCGTGTTCGCCGGCTGCAGCGTCTACAACGAGCGGTGCTCGACGAGCGCGCAGGCGCCGCGGCTCTTCGAGATGGCTTTCCAGCACGCGATCGCACGCCAGGGCGTCGCCGTCGTGGAGCTTTCAGGTGATACCGCTGAAGAGGACACCGGCCTGAAGGCGCTGGCGCCGCACAGCTTCAAGCTCGATCCTCCGACCTACGTGCCTTCCGATGCTGACCTGGACGCCGTCGCCGAGCTCATCGATGGCCACAAGAAAGTCACGATCTATTGCGGTGCCGGGGTCCGCAACGCCCATGGCGAGGTGCTCGAGCTGGCGCAGCGCCTCAAGGCTCCGGTCGGCTACACGTTGCGCGGCAAGCAGTGGATCGAGCACGACAACCCCCACGCCGTCGGCTTGACTGGCTTGATCGGCTTCGGGGGGTGTACGAAGGCTCTGCAGGAGGCCGATCTGCTACTGCTGGTCGGCAGCGATTTTCCCTACCGCCAGTTCATTCCCGAGGGAGCGCCGATCGTCCAGATCGACTCACGCGCCGAGCACCTCGGGCGCCGCACCCGGCTCGACTACGGTCTCGCCGGCGACGCTGCCCTGACGCTACGCGGATTGCTCGAGCGGGTCGCGGAGAAGGGCGAGGACAAGCATCTGCGCGCCGCGCTGAAGGTTCACGAGGAGGCTCGCCGCAAGCTGGACATCTATGTCCGCCACAGCGGTGCTCAGTCCCCGGTGCACCCGGAGTTCGTCGCCGCCACGCTCGACCGCCTTGCCTCCGATGAGGCCATCTTCATCCCCGACACGGGGATGTCCGCGGTCTGGGCCTGCCGCTACCTGAACATGGCCGTCGGACGGCGCCTGATCGGGTCCTTCAACCACGGGTCGATGGCCAACGCGATGCCCCAGGCGATCGGTGCCCAGCTCGCCTATCCAAGCCGCCAGGTGATCGCGATGTGCGGCGACGGTGGGCTGACGATGCTGCTCGGCGACCTCAGCACGATCACGACCTATGAGCTGCCGATCAAGATCATCGTGTTCGACAACGGCCTGCTCGACATGGTCCACTGGGAGATGCTCTCGGAAGGGTTCGAACCATACGAGACGGACCTCAAGAATCCGGACTTCGCAAAGCTCGCCGACGCTTACGGAATCCTCGGGATCGGCGTTGATCGCCACGATGACGTACCCGCGGCGCTTGCCAAAGCGCTCGCCCACTCCGGTCCGGCGCTGGTCTCGATCAAGACCGCTGGGCTGGCAGCAGGTATGCCGCAATACCCGACTTGGGAGCAGGCCAAAGGCTTCGCCAAGTCAAATGCAAAGCTCGTCTGGCACGGCCACGCCGACCAGGTGGTCGACCTCGCCAAGGAGAGTATCCGCGACATCGGCCAACTGCCCGGCATCCCGTCCTAAATGCCGCTCGGACCAGCGCGACCGGCGCACAGCTCGTCAGGCCGGCGTGATCTCGGAACGCAGCACGTTTGCACGATCGTGTCTCGGCGCGGCTCGCGTTGCATGGCGGCCTGCGCCGGTCCGACTAGTCATTTCACGGAGACTTTGGCGGGCGCGACAGCTCGGGCGTTTCATCCGTCGACGAGGAGCCCGTCGATCGGTCCGAGGAGCGCTTTCGAGCGGCGTGAGACGCCCGGGAGTTCGAGCAGTCTGTGGGTTGGCGGGTCGCCTTGATGCTGTCGCGCGAGTTGCTCTGAGGCGATCGGGCGCCAGAGCTCATCGACGACCGTCGTCGACTCGCCCGAGACCGCGTTCAGCGGGCGTTCGAGGTGTTCTGACCACAGTCGCAGGCGCGTATCGCGCGCCAGTTCGGGGTCGCACGCGACTACGTTCATCTCCGTGTCGTTGAACAGCGAGTGATCGTTGAGGTTCGCCGAACCGATCGTTAGCCAGGCGTCATCGACAATGCCGACCTTCGCATGGACGTAGAGCGGCCCGGCGAGTCCTCCGCTGCGGGCACGCAGCGTGGCCGCAAGGAAGCGGCGGTTGTCCCGGTCGGCCTCAGCGAGCGCGCCGAGCTGGCCGCGCGTGGAGTCGGCTCCGTTGTTGGGACGCGCAGGCAGGAGCACGACGAGGCGGAAGCCATCGGTCGGAGGATGGCGCAGCTTCTCGGCGAGGATCTCGACAATCTCCGCTGACCAGAGGAACTGGCTCTCCAGATAGATCAGCGTGCGCGCCGAGCGCAGCGCTCGCGTGTAGGCCTCGACGATCCGAAAGTCGCCGTGTGGGAGGAACGCGTAGACCTTCTCGGGGACGGTGCGAACGACCTGTAGCTCGTGACAGCCCACCGTGGGCGGCGGCGGCGGTGCCTCGAGTGCCTCGCCCGTTACTTCGCTCCAACGCGCGGCGAAATGCGCAGCAACATCGGCGACCGCAGGGCCGCGCAGGCGTGTGGTGACGTCGTGCCACCCCATCCGACCACGCATCGGGTGATCGCAGGAGTCGAACCGGTCGCCGCCAAGCGCAGTGAGGTCGATCCCGCCGACGAACGCGACGTTCCCATCCACGATCACGATCTTCTCGTGGTGACAGTGCATCGGCCGCTCATGCGGGTCCAGCGCGCACCGGATGCGGGTTCCCCGGCACAGGCTTTCTCGCATCGTGAGGACGGTTTTCCGCGACGGCTGAAAGAGCGGCAGCGGCGCCCCGGCCCACGCGAGAACACGCACGTCAACGCGCTCCGCTGCCTCGGCAAGCAGATCTCGAAGGGGTGATGGTGCCGGACCCCGTACCAGGTCGAAGTCGGGAGAGAAGAACCAGCCCGCCAGATAGACGTGGGCGCGGGCGTCACCGATCTCGTCCGCGATGCGCGGCAGCGCCTCGGCGCCATCGATCAGCACCTCCAGCGAGCAGCCCGGGCGCGGCTGCGGACCGTCGCTTGCCCAGCCGGCGCCCTCTGCGTCGAGCACGCCACCGTGTCCGTTCCGTGTCAGGCGGCGTCGGTGATGACTGATGATGCCGTCGCTCACCAGGGCACCGACGCGCCGATCGATCGCACTGATGAGAACCTCGGGCGCGCTCATTTTCTTCGATCCTCCATCCGCCAGGTCGGGGCGCAGCCACGATGATACAGCGCAACGTTATTGTCCATATAGACTGGCATTCATGGATCAATGCTCGGGCACGCTGCATCCTGTCCAGCACGAGTTGCCGGCGGTTGGGCACCTTGGCGGGGAGCCAGGCGATCGTCACTCCTGGATTGACTTTGTCGAGGTCTGCTGTACCATAGGGAAAGGGGAGCCAGAAAAAAAGTCGATCGTCGATACTACCGGACCTATGCAATGGCTTTTGCGGACGACGGCAGCCGCGCAACGCAGTGCAACCGCTCACCCAGGCCACTCCGCGCCAATTGCGACCAGTGCCCACGCGGGCAATTGAAGGAGGTCGCGCCGGTGTCGGACTCCCATTCACCAGAATCCGAGAATAGACAGGCCACGGTGATGTTTGCGGACATCGCAGGTTTCACCGCCCTTTCCGAGAAACTCTCGCCGGAAGAGGTCACTGACATCATGAACGATTGCTTCGCCATGATGGAACAAACGATCAAGGCGCAGGGCGGGACAATCGACAAGTTTATCGGGGATTGCGTCATGGCTGTTTTCGGAGTCCCCACGGCGCTGGAAAATGCGCCGGTGCGGGCAATCAAAGCCGCCCTCGAAATCAGGAAAAGGATCGGGGAGCTGCGGGCTGCATCCCTGCCCCACGGCGCACTTGCCACCCACATCGGAATAAATTCGGGCCCTGTTCTTGCGGGAGAAATCGGGGGAGAAAAAAGACGGGATTTCACCGTCATGGGCGACACCGTCAACCTGGCCTCG
>PMKB01000173.1:4019-16305 GCA_003157595.1 Solirubrobacterales bacterium | reverse complement strand
CGCGGTTCATTGCTTGCTCCGCACGGTCGGGGACGTCATGTCCAAGGCTCGCAAGCGTACCACGGCGCCTTTACGGTCAAATCAGTCTGTGAAGCCACGCAATGCCCCTCCGTAGGTGTCTGGCGGCGGCGGATCAGCGCGGATGCGCCGTCCCCGGTCGCGGCAATGGCTGTGCCCGGCGACGGCTTCGCCGTCGGTGCCGCGCTCCCTGCATCCGCGCCCCGCTGGATCCAGTGCTCGCCAGTTCCACGCGCGGAGTATCGAGACGAGCCCGGATAGTCGCATGCAGCACCGCTCAGGCGCCGGCCAGCGCGGCGACGTAGGGAAGATTGCGGTAGCGCTCGTCGTGATCGAGCCCGTAGCCGATCGCGAAGCAGTCGGCGATCTCGAANNGCCGTAGCCGACGACGAACTCGTTCGGGATCTCGAAGCCGACGTAGCGGACCGGCAGCTCGACCTTGCGGCGAGCCGGC
Source organism: Solirubrobacterales bacterium (assembly GCA_003157595.1). Classification (GTDB taxonomy): domain Bacteria; phylum Actinomycetota; class Thermoleophilia; order Solirubrobacterales; family Solirubrobacteraceae; genus Palsa-513. Next base: position 15,833 of record PMKB01000173.1, on the reverse strand, counting down.
TTGGTCAGCAGGGCGCAGACCTCGACGCTGGCCGGGTTGCGCGCTCCCAGGCTGCGAAGCAGGTACTGCAGCGTCAGGCCGGAGTCGACGATGTCCTCGACGATCAGCACGTGGCGACCCTCGATCGGCGCCTCGAGGTCCTTGAGGATGCGCACGACGCCGGAGGAGTCCGTCGCCGAGCCGTAGGAGGCGACGGCCATGAAGTCCAGCTCGCAGGGCACCTCGATGTGGCGCATCAGATCGGCCGCGAAGAACACCGCACCCTTCAGCACGCACACCAGCAGCAGATCGCGCCCGGCGTAGTCGCGCGAAACCTCCGCGCCGAGCTCGCGCACGCGGCGCTGGAGCGCTTGCGCTTCGACGAGGGTCTCGCCCAGCAGCGGATCGGCCATCGAGCGGGTCAGTGTAGTGGTGGTCCCGGCTCGCCGGTCCCGGCGGTGGCCCGCGCCGCGCGCAGCACGGTGAGCCGCTGGGTGTCGGCGCGGACGCGAAACGGTTCGCCGGTGGCGACGCGCGGGATCCAGGCGATCTCTCCCCCACTGATCACGATCGGCAGCGACGAACGCTGCGCCCGCGGGATCCGCCGGTCGGTGAACAGGTCCGACAGCGTCTTTGAGCCACCCAGGCCCAACGGATGCATCCGATCGCCGGCACGCCACGCCCGCACCGTCAGCGGCCCGTCCCCGATCCGGTCCGCGTCGAGCAGCCCGACCTCGCCGCCGGCGTCGGCGAGCGCCGGCGCTCCCACCGGCTCGAGCGTCGCGCGCAGCGACCAGCTGCCAAAGGCGACGGTCCCGGGCACACTCAGCGACTCCGCACCCGGAACCGCCGGCGGGGCCTCCCGCGTGAACCGCAGCACCCCGTATTCGACGACCGCCCGCGTGCCGGCGCCGACGTCCAGCGACGCGCTGCCGCCGCGTCCCGCCAGCGCCACCAACTCGCCCAGTCGCGATCCAACGCCGGCCACCGGCTCGCCCGCGGCGTCCTCGGCCAGGCGAATCACGACGAGCCGGGCGAGCGCTGCGGGCAGCTCCGCGAGCCGCGCCAGCGCGATCCGCCGGCGGCCCGCGAGCGCGACGTCCACCACGCCGTCGAGGACCGCCGACTCGGCCCGCAGGATCTCGATGCTGCGCAGCAAGTTCGCCTCGGCCGCCGGGTGCACCGCGCGCAGCTCGGGCAGCACGCCGTGGCGCACGCGCCCGCGCGCGAAGTGGCGCGAGTCGTTGGAGCTGTCGTCGCGCCAGCGCAGTCCACGCGCCACGCAGTGCGCGGCGGTCTGCTCGCGCGTCAGGCCGATCAGCGGCCGCACGAGCCGTCCTTCGCGCGGCGCCATCCCCAGCAGGGCGCGCCGGCCCGGCGAGGCGGCAAGCCGGTAGAGCACCGTCTCGGCCTGGTCCGAAGCGGTGTGGCCGGTGGCGATGAGGGCACCCGGCGCAAGCTCGAGCGCCCGCGCGTAGCGCAGGTCGCGCGCCCATGCCTGAAGGTTTCCGCGAAGCGGCGCGGGCGGGGCCACCGAGCAGAGCAAGCGCACACCGAGCGTCTCGCAGAGCTCGCGCACGTGGCGCTCGTCGGCGTCGGACTCCTCGCCGCGCAGGCCGTAGTTGAGGTGCAACGCGGTCACCGCCGCCGGCCCGCAGATGCTCGCCAGCACGTCGAGGAGGCAGACCGAGTCACGCCCGCCGGAAACGAGTGCGACGTAGCGGTCCGACGGCGACAGCACGCCGCCGGTGCGAACCGCCTCGAGCACCGAGCCGCCCATCGCCAAAGGTTCGCAGACCGCGATAATCGCCAGCCTGAGCGATCTGCCCTCCGCCATCCATCTGCACCCCACCGCCCCGCTCGCGCCGCGGGTGCTGCTCCCTGGCGATCCCGGCCGGGCGCTCGCCCTGGCCCAGGAGCTGCTGAGCGGGCCGCGGATGTTCAACCACAACCGGGGCCTGTGGGGCTACACGGGGCTCGCGGCCGACGGCGAGCCGCTGACGATCCAGAGCACGGGGATCGGCGGGCCGTCGGCCGCGATCGTGCTCGAGGAGCTGATCGTCCTCGGCCTGGCGCGGGCGATCCGCGTCGGGACGGCCGGAGCGTTCGACGGCTCACTCGGCCTCGGCGACCTGCTGGTCGTGACGGCGGCGATCAGCGCCGACGGGACGAGCCGGGCGCTCGGCGCCGCTGATCGAACCGACGCCGACCCGGAGCTCGTGGCCGCGCTGCGCCGCTGCGACCCCCACGCCGCGAGCGGCACGATCGTGTCCTCCGACCTCTTCTACGAGGTCGGCGAGCCACGCTTCTCGCACTGGCGGGCCCAGGGCGCCCGCGCGGTCGAGATGGAGTGCGCCGCGCTGTTCGCACTGGGAGCGCTGCGCGGCGTCGCCGTCGGCTGCGCGCTCGCGATCACCGACCAGCTGAGCGGCGAGCGCGAGCGCGAGCGCATCGACGCATCCGCGCTGGCCGACGCCGGGCTGGCGGTTGGGCGGCTGGGAGCGGCTGCGCTCGGGGCAGCCGCGCCGGTTTAGGGCGCCGGCTCGGCGGCGTTTGAGTCCGCGATGCCCTCGACCGCCAGGCGCTCCTGGCCGGGGGGCACCGCCGCCGTCGCGTCGGGCCGCCGCGCCATCAGCTCGGCGAGCACCCGCGTCACGTCGGTGAGCTGCTCCTCGATCGCGTCCAGCCGGCCCACGATCGCCGACGGCGTGCCGCGCAGCCCGTCCTCGAGCCGCGTCAGCGCATCCTCGACGGCCTCCAAGCGCTGGGAGATCGAGCGCACGCGCCTGGTCAGGCGCTCCATGTGGGCGGCGGATGGAAGGTTGAGCAGGTCCATCGCCACCTCCTGCACCTGCGTCGCCTTCCCGCGCGCCTCAAAGGCCGCGGTCAGCGCCGAGTTGATCCACGGATTCTCGAGCAGGTCCTGGGCGATCCGCCCGAGCGCCTCCTCGCCGCGCGCGGCGACACGGTCGCGCAGACTGTCAACCTGAGGTTCCTCAACCACGCCCTGAAGGCTACTCCCAACCGCGCCGGCGGCGAGCGCCGAGCGAGACCCGCGCGCGATCAGCTACCGCTGAAGCGCGCCGGGCGCTTCTCGAGGAAGGCCCGGACCCCCTCGCTCGCGTCGGCGGAGGCGAAGACGCGGGCGAAAGCCGCCTTCTCGGCTTCGATTCCGGCCTCGAGCTCCGGCCCAGCGGTGAGCCGCTTGATCTGCTCAATCGCGATCGGCGGGGCCGCCGCCAGCCTGCGCGCCCAGGCCAGCGCTGTGTCGAACAGCTCGTGGTCCGCAACGACGCGATTGACGAGCCCGTACTCCCACGCCTCGAAGGCGTCGATCGGCTCGCCGAGCAGGTTCATCTCGAGCGCCCGGCCGCCGCCGACCAGACGCGGCAGGCGCTGGGTCCCGCCGAAGCCCGGGATGATCCCCAGCTTGACCTCCGGCTGCGCGAAGCTCGCCGACTGCGCCGCGATCCGCAGGTCGGCGCCCAGCGCCAGTTCGCAGCCGCCGCCGTAGGCCAACCCGTTTACCGCGGCGATCGTGACGATCCGCGAGCGCCCCGCTTCGAGCAGCAGCGCCTGCATCCGATCGATGAGCTCGCGCTCGCCGTCGACGTCCATCGTCGCGAAGGCCTTGATGTCGGCACCAGCGCAGAACAGCATCTGGCTGGCGGAGGCGATCACGAGCACGCGCACCGTCCCGGCTTCGACGATCCCCCGCCACAGCAGCGCCAGCGCGTCGAGCAACTCGATCGTGATCGAGTTGGCCGGAGGGTTGTCGATCCAGGCGATCGCCACCTCGCCGCGCGACTCGAGCTTGACCGGGCCGGCCTGACCCTGGTCGGGCGCTGGCGTCGGGAAGAAGCCCTGACCGGCGGCGGCGCCGAGCCGTCCCTGCGCGACCAGGCGCCGCAGGATCCTCGGCGGCTCGAACGACGCGCCCCACTCCGCCGCGGCACGCCGCAGGCGCGCAACCGTCTCGCCGAGCCCGATCCCGTCGGCACGCGAGAACGGCGGCGGGATCAGGCCGGCTCCGGCCATCAGCGCGACGTCGATGTCGCGCGCGGAGGCGACGTCCTCCTCAAGCAGCAGGCAGCACTCGACCAGCGCCTTGAGCGCGAAGCGCTCGGCGAGCGCCGCCGCGTCGAACTCCTCGCTCCCGCCGGCGCGCGGCGCGCCGTCTTCGTAGAAGCCGCGCCCGCTCTTGACGCCCAGCTCGCCCTTCGCGACCAGCTCGCGCATCCCGGCGTGAACATGGAAGCGCTCGCCGAAGGCCTGCTGGAGATGCTCGGCGACGTGCAGCACGGTGTCGAGCCCGAGCATGTCCGCCAAAAGGAACGGCCCGATCGGCGCGGCCCCCGACTCCGCGACCGCCCGGTCCAGCGCGCCGATGTCAAGCCCCAGCTGCTCCTGCGCGAGCCACAGCTCGCTGACCGCCGAGAGCAGCACGCGATTGACGACGAAGCCGGGGACGTCGGCGCAACGGATCGCGGTCTTGCGAATCGCTGACGCGAAGCTCGCGGCCACGGCGATCGACTCCGGCGAGGTCTCGATCCCCTCGACGATCTCGACCAGGCGCATCACCGACGCCGGGTAGAAGAAGTGAAAGCCCAGGACGCGCTCCGGGCGCGTCGTCGCGGCGGCCAGCTCGCTGATCGACAGCGCCGATGTGTTCGAGGCCAGGATCGCGTGGCCCGGAGTGACGGCGTCCAGCTCGGCGAAGACGTCGAGCTTCAGTTCGAGACGCTCGGGCACGGCCTCGATCACGAAGTCGACGTCGCCGAAGCCGTCATAGGAGGTCGTTGCGCTGATCAGCGCGAGCGTGCCCGCGACCTGGGCGTCCGCCTGCTCGCGCGTGAGCCGGCCGGAGGCGACGAGCGAGCCGGCGCGGTCGGCGGTGATCTGCTCGGCCTTCTGCAGGCCGGCGTCGACAAACCGCTGCTCGACGTCGCGCAGGACGACCGGGATCCCCGCCGAGGCGATCAACTGGGCGATTTCTGCGCCCATCGTGCCCGCGCCGAGGACTCCGGCCTTGAAAACGAACATCGCAACTCCTCGCGGTCGAGTGTGTCTGAATCTATAGACCAGGGTAGTCCTGGACCGCAGACCCGGCGATCACGCCGGTCTGAGCGCGGGAGGAGCGTCATGCGTAAGGAACGTCGTGCCATGGGAGAGCAGGGTCGTGCACTCGGCAGGGGGACGGACGTGCGGGCCGGGCGCACTCGCCTGACGCGCAGGCTTGCCCGCCCGCTGCTGGTCGCAGCGGTGGCGATCGTCGGATCGTGTGCGCTGTTCGCGGCGCCCGCGCTGGCCGCCGCCCCGAAGGTCACGACCGGCGCAGCCGGCTCGATCACCTACGAGTCCGCGCAGCTCGCCGCCAGCGTGAACCCCGGCAGCGAGTCCACCGAGGTCTACTTCCAGTACGGCGCGACCGCCAAATACGGATCCCAGTCGGCCCCCACCCAGATCGCCGCGGGAGCCACCACTGTCCCGGTCTCGATCGCGATCTCCGGGCTGACGGCGGGCACCGTGTACCACTACAGGATCGTCGCGACCAACGCGACCAGCACGGCGCTCGGCGTCGACAGGAGCTTCACGACGGCCAAGATCCCGCTCTCGCTGGCGATCACGGCCGCGCCCAACCCGGTCATCTTCGGCAACGCGGTGACAGTCGAGGGGACGCTCTCGGGGACCGGCAACGCCGGCGTCGCCGTGCAGCTGCAGCAGAGCCAATTCCCCTATACGACGGGCTTCGCGAGCGTCGGCAACGCCGAGCTGACGCTGTCCGACGGCACGTTCGTCTTCAACGAGCTCGGCCTCGCGCTGAACACCGAGTACCGCGTCGTGTCCGGCGCGACGATCTCCGGGACCGTCGTCGTCGCCGACGCCGTCAGCGTGGCGCTCACCGCCAGGGCCACGGGCACTAAACGGCGCCCGACCGTGCGCTTCAGCGGCACGATCGCGCCGGGCGAGCCGTCGGCGCGAATCGCCTTCGAGCGACTCGTCGGCACTAGTTGGAAGGTCGTCGGCGGCACCGTCGCCGTGGCCGCGGTCAACAACGGCACTGTCGGTTTCGCGTCGACGGTCCGCATTCACCACAGCGGCTTCTTCCGCGCGCTGGTGCTGCCAGTCGAGGGCGCGCACGTGTCCGGCTACAGCCAGACGGTCGTAATCAAGCTCAAGTGAGCGCCAGAGCCGCACGAACGGGGGCCGGCGCGGCGAGCCCCCGTTTGCGCCAGCGATCCACGGAGCGCTCAGCCGCGGGCGGGGTCGAGCACCTCGCGCGCGATCACGATCCGCTGGATCTGTGCGGTGCCCTCGTACAGCTGCATGATCTTCGCGTCGCGCATCAGCTTCTCGACCGGGTAGTCCTTGATGAAGCCGTAGCCGCCGTAGACCTGCACCGCGTCGGTCGCGACGCGCATCGCGGCGTCGGCGGCGAAGCGCTTGGCGTGGGAGGACAGCAGCGTGTTGCGCTTGCCCTGATCGAGCAGCACCGCCGACTTCCACGTCAGCAGGCGCGAAGCCTCGATGTCGGTCGCCATGTCGGCGATCATGAACTGGATCGCCTGGTGCATGGCGATCGGGACGCCGAAGGTGACACGCTCGCGGGCGTAGGAGACCGCGAACTCGAATGCCGCCCGCGCGATGCCGGTGGCCATCGCCGCGACGCCCGGCCGGGTCCGGTCGAGCGTCATCATCGCGATCTTGAAGCCCGCGTTCTCCTCGCCGATCAGATGGTCGAGCGGGATCTCGACGTCGGGGAAGGTGATCGTCGCCGTGTTCGAAGCGCGCTGTCCCATCTTGTCCTCGTGCCCGTCGACGATCACGCCGGCGTCGCGCGGAACGACGAAGCACGAGATCCCGCGGTGGCCGGCGTCGGGGTCGGTCTTCGCGTACACGGTGTAGAAGTTGGCGTAGCTGCCGTTGGTTATGAAGCACTTCGAGCCGCTGATCACCCAGCGGTCGCCTTTGCGCACCGCGCGCGTCTTCATCGCCGCGACGTCCGAGCCGGCATCCGGCTCGGTCAGGCAGAACGACGCGAGCAGCGGCGCCTGCACCAGCCGGCCGAGGTATTCGCGCTTGAGCTCCTCCGAGCCCGCGACCAGCAGCGGCGTGACGGCGAGGCCGTTGCAGCCAACGGAGGTCTGGATGCCCGAACAGCCCCAGGAGAGCTCCTCCTCGAGGATCGCGCCGTCGAGGTAGCCCGCGCCGACGCCGCCGTAGAGCTCTGGGATGTGGGTGTTCATCAGACCGACCGCCCAGGCCTTCTCGATGATTGCCTCGGGGAAGGTGCCATCGCGGTCGTACTGCCAGGCAACCGGCCGGATCTCCTTCTCGGCGAAGTCGTGGGCGAGCTCGCGGAGCGCGAGCTGCTCGTCGCTCAGCGTGAAATCAACCATGGTTGCGACCTTTCTGCGGCGGGACTGGATTGCCGGGGGAGCGACCCTGCGAGCCGGCCGGGGGCCGGTCGAGCAGCCGCGCGCCAGCTGCGAAGCTCGGAGGACGACAGCAGCGTCAGATCACCTTCAGGTCGCGGAGGTGAGCCCGGCGACAACCGAGGCGAGCGACCCGAACTGGCTCTCCAGCGCGAAAACGCCGTTGAGCAGCTTCGACGAGGGCTGCGGGTTGGCCGGCGCCGTGATCGTCTGTGGCTGATTGAGGCCGGTCAGCGTGGCATCGAGCGTGAGCGAGCCGCCGGTCAGGCCGTCGAGCGCTCCGGCGGCGATCGCCGGCACCGTGAAGGCTATGTCCAGGTCAAACTCGCGCACGACGTGATCGGCGACGCCGGTATAGACGTCGACCTGCGCCTTGGTGATCGCGGACTGCACCAGGGCCAGCACGCTTGTGGAGGTACTCGGGCCGCCCGAGCCGGCGGCGCCGCCGATCATCTTCGCGACGTCGTTCAGCACGTTGTCCACGTTGATCTGCGCCTGCAGGTGCTCGGTGAGCACACCGCCGAGCGTCTTGGCGCCGACGTCGCGCGGATCGCTCAGCCACGTCGCCGGGTCGATACTCAGGCCGCTCAACAGGCCGGTCGCACCCGTCGCACCGGTCGCACCCGTCGCACCGGTCGCGCCGGTCGCCGTTGCGCGGGCCGGCACCTTGTAGAAGGTCCCGGCGAGCTCCAGATAGACGTTCTTGCCGATCTTGTCCAAGCCGATCTTCGCGCTCGAGGAGCCGGCCGAGACGGTCGCCTGCAGGTCGGTCGAGAGCTCGCCGTCGCTGCGCTGGAACGGACCGGAGATGCTCAGCGCGATCGGCTTGCCATCCAGCGCCTTGATGCCGTCGAGCTTGAGGTCGAGAGTCAGCGCGACCTCGCCCGAGTTCACCGCGTCGCTCGCGGAGAAGGACTGCGAGACCAGCCGCGCCGGCGAGACCTTCGCGGCCGCCGTCGTCTTGGCGGGGCCGCCGCCGCCGCACGCGGCGATCGCAAGCGCGACGCCAATCACGAGGGGAATTGCTGCGAGTCGTCGAAGGTGCCAAGCAGATGCACTACCGACGTGACCCATGACCATGCAGGCTAGCACGCGGGTTGCGCGCCGGCTGGGGGTTCTCGGCGCGCTCGCGCTGCTCGCGGGCGGCGCCGGCGCCGGCGGCGTNNTCCGCAGCGACCCCTGCCACACCGGCGGCCCCGCAGGCCGGAGCCGCCGCCAAGCCGGGGCTGACCTTCCCCCAAGCGGTCGCGGCGCTCGCCGCCAAGCGCGAGTTGACGGGCTCGCTCGCCGCCTCGGACCGCTCCGGCTGGATCGCGGCGCGGGTCTCCTACAAGCGGCTGAGCGGTACGCGCAAGACCGAGCTCGGCGCCGTGCTCGCGAACCTGACGGCGATCGCGCACGCCGGCGAGCTGACGCCCTCCCGCCTGCCCGAGCTGATCCTGACGCTCGCTCGCAACCGCCAGTGGTGGAGCACCGGGCCGCTGCTCAGCTACGGCCAGCGCGTCGGCTTTCCCGGCAGCGGCCTGGTCTGGGAGTACTACCCGGGCCAGGGGATCGAGATCCAGTGGCTGGGCACCTTCGGGGCCGCCAACGGCCTCTATGACGACCACAACTACAACGCGCTCGTCGCGCTGCTTGACCAGGCCGTCAGCCTCGCCGCGGTGCGCGGCTCGGGAATCGCGTGGGAATACGACTTCGCCTTCGACGGCGGCGCGCCGCCGTGGGTCTCGGCGATCACCGAGGGCACCGCCGTCGAAGCGCTCGCCGGCGCCGGGATCGCACTCAAGACGCCGGCCTACCTCACCTACGCCCACCAGGCGCTCGGCATCTTCACGCTTGCGGCGCCGGTCGGAGTCCGCTCGCCGACGAGCGCCGGCGCGCGCTACCTGATCTACAGCTTCGCGCCGCACGAGTACGTGATCAACGCCTTCATCCAGTCGCTGGTCGGGCTGTTCGATCTCGCGAGCACCGGCGACACGCTCGCCACATCGCTGTTTCGCGCCGGACTTGCCCAGGCGCGCATCGATGTGCCGAAATACAACACCGGCTCCTGGTCGCTGTACGACCAGTCCTCCGAGTCCACGCTCAGCTACCACGAGCTGCTGACCGGCTTCCTCGTCAACCTCTGCAGCCAGACGCACGAAACCACTCAGACGGCGCTGACGATCCTCGGCCTCGTGCCGCCGCGCGGCGCGACCGGGACGACGGGCGCCACCGGAGCGACAGGAGCGACCGGCGCGACCGGGACGACCGGGAGCACAGGCGCCACCGGCGCCACCGGGACGACCTCGACGGGAGGCACGCCGTTCGGTGGCGCGACCGGTTCAACGGGGACGACCGGCACGAGCGGTCCGACGGGAGCGCTCAACCCCAACGACATCTTCTGCACCGTCGCCGCGAGCTTCAAGGCGGACCTCAGGCAGCCGCCGGCGATCTCGATCGAGCGTCTGGCCAGCACGCACGCGACCCGCCTCGCACGTGTTCCGATGAAGCTCTCGAAGATCTCCAGCGTGACCTTCGCCGTCGCCTACGGCGGCCGTGTGGTGTCGCAAACCACGCTGGAGCTCGGCCACGGCACCCACTCGCTGAGTTGGCGTGCGCCACACAGCGGTGTCTGGACGGTCACGCTCAGCGCGGTCGACCTCGCCGGCAATCGCGCCCAGGCCAGCGCCACGGTGAAGATCCTCGCGCCGCCCGCGCGCAAGCACAAGCCGACCGGCTGAGCCGCGCGTACAATCGAGGGGTGCCCGCGCGGACGTGGATCCTCACCGGCTCGCCGGAGAACCTCGCCGCCACACGCGCGCTCGGCTTCAGCGTGATCGGGCTCAAGGAGCGCCGCCGCCGGCAGGCGCTGGAGATCGAACTCGGCGACCGGATCGTCTTCTACGTCACCCGGGTCATGGCGTTCGCGGCGAGCGCCCGCATCGCCGGCGAGCTCTACGAGGACCGCACGCCGGTCTGGCCCGGCAAGGCGGGCAAGGCCGACCCCTACCCGTGGCGCTTCCCGATCGAGCCCGAGTGGGTGCTCGAAGAGCCGGCCTGGATCGCGGCGCAGACGCTCGTCGAGCAGCTCGAGCACATCGCGAAGTGGCCGCGCGAGCACTGGAAGCTCGCCTTCCAGGGCCAGTTGCGCGCGGTCGGCGAGGCCGACGCCGAGCTGCTCTGCGCGCGCCTGGCCGACGCCGCTGCGGTCGCGGCGTGATGGCGACCGACGGGCAGCGCGCCGCACGCACCGCGCCGAGCCTGCTGATCAGGGTGATCCGGGCTTGGCGCGCGCTCTCGCACGAGCAGCGGCTGACCGCGTTCGCGGCGTTCTCGCTCTGGATCACGATGTTCCTGCCGTGGTACAGCGAGACCGCCGTCTCGCTGGGCAAGAAGTCAACCAGCGCGAGCGTCACGCTCACGGCGTTCGGGGCCTTCTCGTTCGTCGAGCTGGCCGTGCTGCTGATCAGCTTCGCCGTGCTCGCGCTGCTGTTCGCGCGCGGCGAGCGCCGCGCCTTCCATCTTCCGGGCGGCGACGGCCCCGTGATCATCCTGGCCGGCGGGTGGGCGGCGATCCTCGTCTTCTACCGCATGCTCGACAAGTCCTCGCTGACCAGCGGCAAGAACGGCCTGCTCACCACCGGCATCCAATGGGGCATCTTCATGGCCCTGTTCGCCGCGATCTGGCTCGCCTACACGGGGGTTGCGATGCGGCGCGCGCATCGCGCCGAGCCGACGCTCGCCGCCGACCCGACCGTTCATCTGCGTGGCCTGCGCCCCGAAGGACGCCGGCGCGAGGCGCAACGGCCGGCCGCCGTCGCAACCGCGCGCCCTTCGCGCGAGTCCGAGCCGCCGCGCAGCCACGACCTGCTGCCCACCGACGATCCCCCGCGCGAGCATCGCGGCGTCACGCGCGAGGACGCCGAGCAGCTGTCGTTCGAGCTGCCGTCCGATCCTGACGATCGTCAGAGGTAGTTCCGGTGGGTGCATGCACCCACCGGGTGGCCGGCGCATGCGCCGGCCACGGGGTAGGCGCATGCGCCTACCCCCAACGCTTCCTATGATTGGCCGCAATGGACGCGCTGCCCGAATCGGTGGAAGCCCTCGCCGACGGCCTGCGCGCGGCTGGCTATCTGCCTGGGGGATCGACGGCGCTGGTCGCCTATCTCGCCACGCGGCTGGACAAGCCGGTGCTCGTCGAAGGCCCCGCCGGCGTTGGCAAGACCGAGCTGGCGAAGGCGATGGCGACCTGTCTGGGGCGCGAGCTGGTGCGCCTGCAGTGCTACGAGGGGCTCGACGAAGCCAAGGCGATGTATGAGTGGAACTACCGCAAGCAGCTGCTGCGGATCCAGGCGGAGGCCGACGGCGCCGGCTGGGCCGAGGTGCAGGACGACATCTTCGGCGAGGAGTTCCTGCT
>PMKB01000173.1:0-3929 GCA_003157595.1 Solirubrobacterales bacterium | reverse complement strand
CGCTGCCTGTATCTGTGGCTCGACTACCCGACGCTCGAGCACGAGCTCGCGATCGTGCGCCTGCACGCTCCGGAGCTGCCCGAGACGGTCGCGCGCAAGCTGGTCGAGCTGGTTGCGATGGTCCGCGAGCTCGACCTCAAGAAGCCGCCCTCGATCGCGGAGTCGATCGACTGGGCGCGCGCGCTGCTCCTGCTCGGTCGCAGCGACATCGACGCCGCGACCTTCAACGAGACGATGTCGGTGATCGTCAAGCACCGCACCGACATCGAGCTGGTCGCGGAGCGGGTCGGCCTGGCACTGGCGTGAGCGTCGACGAGCAGCTGCTCGGGCTCGGCGACGAGCTGCGCGCCGAGGGCGTCGCGATCGGCACCTCCGAGCTGCTCGACGCCTTCGCGGCGCTCGGCGAGATCGACTGGCGCGACCGCGCGAGCTTCCAGCAGGCGCTCGCCGCGACGCTGGCCAAGTCGCCTGAGGACCGCCGCGTTTTCGACCTCGTCTTCGACCGCTTCTTCTTCCGCGCCGTGGAGTCCGCGGCGATCGGGGCCGGCGTGACGGAGGCGGGCTCGCGTGCCGCCGGCCAGGCGGCCGGCCGGATCGACCTCGAGGAGCTGCGCGCCCAGATCGCGCAGGCGCTCGCCGACGGCGACGAGGCGCGCATGGCCGACCTCGCGCGACTGGCGCTCGCGGCGATCGGACGAGCCGGCGACGGCTCCAACGTCGTCGGCATCGACGTGCAGCGGGTCCGCCGCGCGCTCGGCCTGCGCAGCGACCCCCAGCCCGACTACCCCCCCGGAGACCCGCGCCGCGAGGGTCTGCCGCGCGACGCGCTGCGGCGCTTCGAGGCGATCCTGCGGCGCGAGCTCGAGCGCGCCCAGATCGAGCGGACGATGCAGCTGCCGCCGTCGCGGCCGCTCGGGGACCTTGACCGGGCGCTGCCGAGCGGTCCGACCGCGGACCTCGCGGCGGTTCACCGCGTGGTGGCCCAGCTGCGCCGGCGACTCGCCACGACGGGCGTGCAGCGGCGCGGAGCGCGGCGCCACGACCACGTGGACATCCGGCGCACGATGCGCGCATCGCTGCAGACCGGCGGGGTCCCGGTGGTCGTGAAGTACCGTCCGCGGCGCCCGCGCCGCCCGGAGATCTATGTCCTGTGCGACGTCTCGACCAGCGTCACCTCGGCCTCGGTCTTCTTCCTCTCGGTGCTGCACGCGCTGCACGACTCGTTCCGGCGGATGCGCTCGTTCGTGTTCATCGAGCGGATCTCCGAGGTCACCGACACCTTTGAGCGCCGGCGCGACTTCAAGGCGATCAGCGACGCCATCTCAGCCGATGCCGGGGTCGCCGACGTCTCCGGCTACACCGACTACGGACGCGTCTGGTCGGAGTTTCGGGCGCTGGTGGAGGACGATCTGCACCCCCGCGCGACGGTGATCGTGCTCGGCGACGCCCGCACCAACGGACGCGACCCGCGCGCCGACATCTTCGCCACCGTGGCCGCGCGCGCCGGGCGGACGTTCTGGCTGAATCCGGAGCCCCGGCTCTACTGGAACTACGGCGACTCGGTGATCGACGCCTACGCGCCCTACTGCACCGTGTTCGAGTGCTGGACGACGCGCCAGCTCGAGGACTTCGTGCGGGCGCTGAGCGGATCGATCGCGCGCTGAGCGCGAGCGGCGTGCGGAGCGCGGGGCGCGGCGCCCGGAACCTTTACGATGGGCGCGGTCCGATGCCGATGCGCCCGGAGTTCCGCCGACGCGGCGTGCTGCTCGCCGCGAGCCTGATCTGCACGGCCCTGTGCGCCGGGTGCGGCGAGGTGCACGCCCAACCGCGGCCCGGCCCGCCGCGGCCGCTGAGCGTGGCGATCGACGGCCGGCCGAGCGGGCTCTATGCCTCGCTGTACGCCGCGCAGGCCGACGGGCAGTTCCGCCTCGGCGCGCTCGCGGTCAAGATCACCGAGCCGCCGGACGTGCTCGGCGCGCTGGAGTCCGGGGCCGCGAAGGTGGCGATCGTCTCCGAGCCGGCGCTGCTTGACGCACGAGCCCGCGGCGCCCGGCTGGTCGCGATCGGCGCCCTGGTCAGCGGGCCGCTCGACGGGATCGTGTCGCTCGCCGGCCGGCCGATCACGACGGCCGCCCAGCTCGCCGGGGCCACGATCGCGCTGCGCCCCACGCCGCTGGCCGCGGCGCAGCTCGCCACCGTGCTCGCCGACGCCCACCTCGCCGCCTCGAGTGTGCACCGGATGACGCTGAGCGGCAGCCTCGAGAGCGCCCTGCTCGGCGGTCGCGCCGAGGCGACGCTCGGCGATCTGTGGCCGATCGACGCCGCCGCGCTCTCGCTCTCGCACCGGTCGGCGAAGGTGCTCGAGATCCAGCAGGCGGGCGTGCCCACCTACAGCCAGCTCGTGCTGGTCGTGCGGCTGAGCGAGGCCCGCCACGCGGGTCCGCTGCTGCGGGCCTTCCTGCAGGCGCTGAGCCGCGGCGAGCGTGCGGTGGCCGCCAACCCGGCCGCCGCCGCGGCGGTGCTCGCCAAGGCCAACCCGCGGTTGAGCGCCGGGTTCGAGCGAGCACTTCTGGCGGAGCTGCTGCCGATCGCCTCTCCCGCCAACTCGAGCCTTCCCTTCGGCTATCAGTACCCGTTGCGCTGGCAGGCCTTCGGCACCTGGATGCGCCGGCACGGACTGATCGGCGGCGCGCAGAACGCGGGCGACGCAATCACCGACGAGTTCCTGCCGGGCCAGGGAGAGTAGTGGCGCCAAGGGGTCCGAGCAGGCCCAGCTGGGCGGCCGGCGCAAGGCGCATCGCGTAGGCCGCCGCGAGACCTCCCCACGGTGCGTAGGGGGCGAAGAACTCGCGCACCTCAGCCTCATCCGCGCGCGCCAGCGGGTCGCCGCAGCGCAGTCGCCCGACGAGCTTGCGCAGCGCTAGGTCCCCGGCCGGAAGCTGGTCCAGTCGCCCCTGGCCGTGCAGCGCGAGGCACTCCACCGTCCAGCTGCCGATGCCCGGGAGCGACGCCAGCCGACGCCAGCCGCGCTCGTGGTCCTCAGCGTGCAGATCGACACGTCCTGAGGAGACCTCGCGAGCGGCGCGACGCAGGGCCAGCGCACGAGCGGGCGAAAGGTCGAAGGATTCGAGCAGCGCCGGCGCGGTGCCCGCGATCACCTCCGCGCTCGGCACGTCGCGCAGCGGGGGATCGCCGGCTCGCGCGGCGGCGGCCCGCGAGCCGCGCGCGAGCGATCCGCCGTCCTTTAGCGACGGGCCCAGCCGGCGGACGATCCGCCGCTCGATCGCGGCCGCGCGCGTGTACTCGATCAGCTGCTCGCAGATCGCCCACGCCAGCGCCTCGAAGGGCTCGGGGCGCCGCCGCGCGCGCAGCCAGGGGAAGCGGCGCACCAGCCTGCCGATCAGCGGGTCGGCACGAAAGCGCGCATGGAAATCCGACAGCTCGTCGTCGACGCCGAGCGCGAAGCGCATCCGCTCGAGCGCCAGCTCGCAGCAGCCCCGCGACGGCCCCCGGGCGCCGATCACCACGCTGTGGGCGCTCGGCTGTGCTGCGCGCACGACCACCGGCTCCCCCTCGACGTGCAGCAGCCGCTCGAGCACGCCGCCGCGGACGCGCATCACGCCATCGGCGCCCCCGCCGGGCAGTCGCAGCGCCCAGCGCGGCGTCACCTCCACGCGCAGCTCACACGGTCGGGAAAGGTCGTGCACGGCGTGCCATTGAAGCGCCCGGCGCGGACGCGGCGGCGGCGCTGGCTCGGCGTCCCGCAGCGGAGCCGGCGCGCAGCGCGCGGGCGCCGGCACTACCGCCGCGCGAGCGTGTGCACGTCAACGAGGAAGCGCTGGGATGCGACGACCTCGAGCCCCGGCAGCTGGCGCGCCGGCCGCGTGTCGAGCGAAGCGCCCGCGGCGCGGCGGGCCTGCGAGCGCGAC
>PMKB01000102.1:7678-7875 GCA_003157595.1 Solirubrobacterales bacterium | reverse complement strand
GCCGAGAAGCCCGGCAAGCCCGCGGGGGAGACCGAGCGGATCGTCGATCCGGAGCCGGAGGGCGAGAGCCCGCAGGCGCAGGCCTCCCCTGAAGCCGTGGACCCCACGCCAGAGGTGGTCGAGGCCGAGGTCGTCGAGTACGTCGAGGAGCGCGCGCCGCGCGAGAAGCCGGCCGTGCCCGGCGCCGACCTCGAGGT
>PMKB01000102.1:1494-7635 GCA_003157595.1 Solirubrobacterales bacterium | reverse complement strand
CAACATCCGCCAGCCGCTCGAGACCGTCGGCTACGAGGAACGCATGGACGTCGTCGCCCGCATGCACGGCGGCGGTGTCTCCTCGCAGGCCGGGGCGCTGCGCCACGGCATCTCTCGCGCGCTGCTGGAGGCCGACCCCAATCTTCGCGGCGAGTTGAAGCGGCGCGGTTTTCTGACGCGCGACGCGCGCGCCAAGGAGCGCAAGAAGGCCGGCTTGAAGAAGGCCCGCAAGCGGCCGCAGTTCTCGAAGCGCTAGGTCACTGACCGCGCGCCGGCGCAAACTTCCGCGGAAGGTCTGATGGCTCGAAGGCTCTTTGGAACCGACGGTGTCCGCGGTGTCGCGGGCGTGGAGATCACGGCGCAACTGGCGCTCGCGCTGGGGCGCGCCGTCGTGCTGCACAGTGAGCACAGCGCGCCGCGCGCGCTCGTGATTCGCGACACGCGCGAGTCCGGCGAGATGCTCGAGGCGGCGCTGGCGGCGGGGATCGCCTCGGCGGGCGGCGAGGTGACGCTCGGCGGCGTGCTGCCGACGCCGGCTGCGCCGCTGCTGATCGCGCGCCACAGCTTCGACCTCGCGGCCGTGATCTCGGCCTCCCACAACCCCTACGGCGACAACGGGATCAAGTTCTTCGGCAGCGACGGCTTCAAGCTGACGGACGAGACCGAGCAGCAGATCGAGCTTCACATCGCGGCGGACGCCGGCGGTGGCAGCAGCGCGATCGGGCGCATCCACACACTGGCGGGGACCTCCGAGGACTATGTGCAGGAGCTTGCGCGACGCTTCGATGGACTGTCGCTCGACGGGCTCGACGTCGTCCTGGACTGCGCCAACGGAGCGACCTTCGTGGTCGCGCCGGAGATCTTCACGCGCCTTGGCGCGCGCGTCACGGCGCTGGCCGTCACGCCCGACGGGCGCAACATCAATGCGGGCTGCGGGTCGACGCACCTGGAGGCGCTCGCGGCGGCGGTGAGCGACGGCGGTCACGACGTCGGCTTCGCCTTCGACGGCGACGGGGATCGCATGCTCGCGGTCGACCGTCACGGAACGCTGGTCGACGGCGATGAGCTGCTCGCGCTGGCCGCGATCCACCTGCGCGAGCGGGGCCGGCTCGCCGGCGGCGGCGTGGCGGTGACCGTGATGACGAACTTCGGCTTCCACACCGCGATGGCGCAGGCCGGGATCGAGGTCGCGACCACCGCGGTCGGTGACCGCTACGTGCTCGAGGCGCTGCGCGAGCGCGGCTGGAGCCTCGGCGGCGAGCAGTCGGGGCACATCATCGAGCTGGGCTTCGCGCCCTCCGGCGACGGCATCGCCTCGGCGCTGCTGGTGCTCGAGGCGCTGGGCGGCGGCGACCTGCACGAGCGGGCGGCGATGGCGAAGCTTCCGCAACGCCTGATCAACGTACCCGTCCGCGACCGTCGTGCCCTGGCGGAGGCGGCCGCCGTCAGTGAGGCGGTGGCACGCGAGTCGGCGGAGCTCGACGGCCGCGGCCGCGTGCTGGTGCGCTCGAGCGGCACCGAGCCGCTGGTGCGCGTGATGGTCGAGGCTCCGAGCGTCGAGGAGACCGACGCCGTTTGCGCACGCCTCGTTGCGGTCGTCGAGGAGCTGCTGGGGTAGTCTCGGAGAGTGTGCGGAATAGTCGGATACGTCGGTTCGCGCCCGGCGCAGGAGATCATCCTCGGCGGGCTGCGCAAGCTCGAGTACCGCGGCTACGACAGCGCCGGCATGTCGCTGCTTGCCGACGGTGAGATCCATTCGGTGCGCGCGGTCGGGAATCTCGACCGGCTTGAGGCGGCGCTCGCCGGCCAGCCCGCGGCCGCGACGGCCGCGCTCGCGCGGCCGGCCACGATCGGCATCGGTCACACCCGCTGGGCGACGCACGGCTGCGTCAGCGAGCGCAACGCGCATCCGCTGGTCGACGGCGCGAGCCGCATTCACGTGGTCGTCAACGGGATCGTCGGCAACTACATGACGCTCAAGGACCGCATGGTCGCGGAGGGCACGACGTTTGCGACCGAGACCGACGCCGAGGTCATCGCGCACCTGATCGCCTCGAACTACCGCGACGACCTCGCTCGCGCGGTGATCGACACGCTGGCCCAGCTGGACGGCTACTTCGCGTTCGTCGCGATGGCGCTCGACGAGCCCGACGTGCTGGTCGGTGCGCGGCGTGAGTGCCCGCTGGTCGTCGGACGCGGCGAGGGGGAGTCCTTCATCGCGTCGGCGGTGCCGGCGTTCCTCTCGCACACCAACCGCGTCCAGTACGTCGAGAACGGCGAGGTCGTGATCCTCGGCGCCGACCGCGTCGAGATCTGCGACGCCCACGGCGTGCCGCGCGAGCGCACGATCACGACGCTGGACTGGGACGAGGAGACCGCCGAGAAGGGCGGCTACGAAACCTTCATGCGCAAGGAGATCGACGAGCAGGCGCAGGCGCTCGCGGAGACGATCGCCGATCGCACGGCGCGCGGGGACGGCGTCGACCTCGCGGATCCGGGCGCCTTCGACGAGGACATCCTGAGGGGGGTCGAGCGCGTCGCGTTCGTCAGCTGCGGTACCTCCTACCACGCTGGGATGCTCGGGCGCTACGCGGTCGAGGAGTGGGCGCGGATCCGCACCGAGGTGGATGTCGCGTCGGAGTACCGCTACCGCGACCCGATCCTGGGCCCCGGCGATCTGGTGGTCGGCATCTCGCAGTCCGGTGAGACCGCCGACACGCTCGCGGCGATGCGCCTCGCACGTGAGCGCGGCGCGCGGGTGCTGGCGCTGACCAACACGATGGGCTCGCAGGCCACGCACGACTCCGACGCGGTGCTCTACACCCGTGCCGGTCTGGAGGTCGGAGTCGCGGCGACCAAGACCTTCGTCTGCCAGCTCGGCGCGGTGTATCTGCTCGCGCTGCGCCTGGCCGAGCTGCGTGGCACGCTGCCTGGCGCTCGGATCGCCGAACTGGTGGCCGAGCTTCGCCGTCTGCCCACACTTCTCGACGAGCTGCTCGACCGCGTCACGCCGGCCGTGCAGGCGGTTGCGGAGTCCTGCTGGGACGCCGACTTCTTCCTCTACATCGGCCGCCAGGCAGGGCTGCCGATCGCGCTGGAGGGAGCGCTCAAGCTGAAGGAGATCGCCTACATCTCGACCGACGCCTACGCCTCGGGCGAGATGAAGCACGGTCCGATCGCGATGCTCGACGCGCGCACGCCGGTGGTCTGCGTCGCCACCTCCTCGCCGGTGCTCGGGAGGATCCTCGACAACGTGGAGACCGTTCGCGCCCGCGGGGCAAAGGTGCTCGCGATCACCAGCGACGGCGACGAGGAGGTTGCGCGTCACGTGGAGTGGACGATCTCGGTGCCGGCGACCGACCCGATGTTCGCGCCGCTGCTCGCCGTGATCCCGCTGCAGCTGCTGGCCTACACGATCGCCCGCCGGCGCGGTCTCAACGTCGACCAGCCGCGCAATCTGGCCAAGACGGTCACCGTCGAGTGACGTGGCGCTCGGACGCCTCGCGCAGCGAGGTCGCGCCACGGCGCTCGGACGCCTCGCGCAGCGAGGTCGCGCCACGGCAGCGGATCGGGATCACAGTCGGGTAGCCTCGTAATCGTGGCTTCGACTGGGATCGGACTGGATCTGCTCGAGGTCGAGCGCATGGAGCGCGCGCTCGAGCGCCGGCCGGCGCTCGCCTCGCGCCTGTTCCGCCCCGGTGAGCTCGCCTATGCCGGCACGCGCGGGCGCGCGGCGCAGCACTTGGCGGCGCGCTTCTGCGCCAAGGAGGCGGTCGCCAAGGCGCTCGGGCTGCGCGTGTTCGCGCCGCAGGACATCGAGGTGACCGGCGGCGGCGAGGCGGTCGGGCTCGCGCTGCACGGAGCGGCGCGTGCGCGGGCGCAGGAGCTCGGGGTCGAGGTGGACGTCTCGCTCACCCACACGCGCGGCATGGCGGCGGCGGTGGCGGTGCTGCGATGACGCTGCCGGCCTGGCTCGAGCCGCTCTACGACGCGCCGCAGATGCGCGCGATCGACAGGTGGGCGATCGATCAGCAGGGCGTGCCCTCGCTCGAGTTGATGGAGCATGCCGGCGAGGGCCTGGCCGGGATGGCGGCGGCGATGGCGCCCGACGGGCGGATCGTCGTGATTGCGGGCAAGGGGAACAACGGCGGCGACGGTCTGGTCGCCGCCCGCCTGTTGTCCGAGCAGGGCCATGAGGTCGACGTCGTCTTCGCCGGCGATGCCACGCGCCTGCCCGCCGATGCGCGTACGGCGCACGACACCTGGCTCGCCGGCGGCGGCAAGTTGCTCGGCGAGATTCCGCCGCGAAAGTATGCGTTGGCCATCGATGCCTTGTTCGGCATCGGCCTGAAGCGCCCGTTGCAAGGCCGGCCGGCGGAGTTGATCGAGGCCATCGCGGCGCTCGCCTGCCCTGTGCTGGCGGTCGACCTGCCCAGCGGCCTCGATGCCGATACCGGCCGCGTCATGGGCAGCGCCGTTCGCGCCGATCGGACCTTGACCTTTATCGCCTTGAAGCCTGGCCTGCTGACGCTCGATGGTCCCGACCATTGCGGGCAGATCGAAGTCGCCGATCTCAACATCCCCTGCAGTACGCCTGATGGGGAAAAGCTCTCGCCGGCCAGTTTTCGCCATTGCCTGCGGCCACGTAGCGCCAACTCCCACAAGGGCAGCTTCGGCAGCGTTGGCATCCTCGGTGGCGCCCCGGGGATGGCCGGTGCCGCCCTGCTCGCCAGCCGGGCGGCGCTCAAGCTCGGTGCCGGGCGCGTCTACGTCGGCATGCTCGAGCGGCTGGCCATCGACCCGGTGCAGCCGGAACTCATGCTGCGCACGGCGGACGACGCAATGGCAGCGGCGACCGTTCTCGCGGTCGGCCCGGGACTCGGTCGTTCAACTGCCGCTGTCGATCTGCTGCGCCGGGCAATCGCCACCGCTCTGCCGCTGGTCATCGACGCCGACGGCCTCAACCTGGTCGCCGAACACCCGGTGCTGATGCGGCACATCGCCCGCCGCACCGCTGCAACGGTGGTGACGCCGCATCCGGCCGAAGCAGCGCGCCTGCTCGCGACCAGCACGGAAGAAGTTCAGGCTGATCGCCTGGCGGCGGCACTTGAACTTGCCCGCCGGGGCAATTGCCCGGTCGTTCTCAAGGGCAATGGCAGCATCGTCGCCAACGGGGATGGCCGCTGGTTCATCAACACTACCGGCAATGCCGGGCTCGCCACCGGTGGCAGCGGCGATGTCCTGACCGGCATGCTTGTTTCGCTGCTGGCCCAGGGTTGGCCCGTGCTTGAAGCCACCCAGGCCGCCTGCCACCTGCATGGCGCCGCGGCGGACGCCCTGGCGGCCACGGGTGTCGGGCCGGTCGGCCTCTCGGCCGGCGAACTCATCGATCCCGCACGCGTACTGTTGAACCGCTGGATCGCCGATGCCTGAACACCCGCTGCGCGGCATTGCGCTGCTCCTGGCGGCGCTGTTTCTGTTTGCTCTCCTCGACGCCACTTCCAAGCATTTGTCGCAGACCTATGCCGTGCCACTGCTGGTCTGGGCGCGCTACACCTTCCATTTCCTGATGATGGTCATCTTTCTGGCGCCGTCGATGCGCTGGAAATTGGTCACGACCCGGCGCCCGGTCCTGCAGGCAGTACGCGGCGCGCTGCTGGTGGCCGTCACCGGTTTTGCCATGGCCGCCTTTCGCATCATGCCGCTGGCCGAGACGACGGCTCTGCTGTTCGTGACCCCACTCTTCGTCTCCCTGCTTGCCGGCCCGCTACTGCATGAGCGCGTCGGCAGGCTGCGCTGGTTCGCCGTCGGCATCGGCTTCCTCGGCACACTGATGATCGCCCGCCCCGGCAGCGATCTATCCGCTGCCGGGGTCGTTCTCACGTTGACCGCCGCCGGCTGCTACAGCGTTTATCAAGTACAGACGCGCATGCTGTCGCCGACCGAGAGTTCAGTCACCATGCTCTTCTACACGGCCATGATGGGCACGCTGGTGATGACCCTCGGCCTGCCCTGGTTCTGGAGCGGCCCGCTGCCGACGCCGATCGACGCCCTGATGATCGCCTCGCTCGGTATCTACGGCGGTACCGGCCACTTCCTGCTCATCCGCGCCTTCCGCCACACGCCGGCATCGACGCTGTC
>PMKB01000102.1:0-1372 GCA_003157595.1 Solirubrobacterales bacterium | reverse complement strand
GCAATGCTGATTCCCGGTGGCGACCGGTCGCTGGGCTCGGTGATCAGCCGGCAGGATGCCGTGCTGGCCGGACAAGCCTGGTTCGACAGCTGCTTCCAGCAACTCGATCCGAACGCCGAAATCCGCTGGAATGTCGGCGATGGCGATCGCATCCAGGCGGGCCAAATGCTCTGCGAAGTCGAGGCCGAGACCCGCGCCCTGTTGACCGCGGAACGCGCGGCGCTCAACTTCCTGCAACTGCTGTCCGGCACTGCGACCACGACCCGGCGCTACGTCGATGCGGTCAAGGGCACCAACGCCCGCATTGTCGATACGCGCAAGACCCTGCCCGGTCTGCGTCTGGCGCAGAAATACGCCGTGCGCTGCGGCGGCGGCAGCAATCACCGCCTCGGACTCTACGACGGCATCCTGATCAAGGAAAACCACATCCTCGCCGCCGGTGGCATCGCCCCTGCGCTCAACCGGGCACGGCAACTGGCCGGCGCCAACATCTTCATCCAGATCGAAGTCGAGACCATGGACCAACTCGCAGAGGCGCTCGATTGCGGCGCCACGCTGATCCTGCTCGACAACATGGACCTGGATCAAATGCGCCAGGCGGTCGGTTTCAACGCCGGTCGCGCCGAACTCGAAGCCTCGGGCGGCATCCGCCTGGATTCGGCGCGTGCCATCGCCGAGACCGGCGTCGATCGCATCTCGATCGGCGGCCTAACCAAGGACCTGCGCGCCATCGATCTCTCGCTGCGGCATGTCGAGAAACAGCCGTGATAGAATCCGCGCCCCGGAGAGGTGGATGAGTGGTTTAAGTCGCACGCCTGGAAAGCGTGTTTAGGTTCATACCTAACGCGGGTTCGAATCCCGCCCTCTCCGCCAGGACCACCACGAAACCCGCACTGCTAAAGGCTTTGAGGGTTTTCGTTTTTGTGGCGCCATAATTTCGCCGACAGGCACACCCTGTCAATTGGCGCCCAAACAAAGAAGTCGGTGTCACGGATTTGTCACGGATTTACGTCGATTGATGACGGCACATGCCCGTGTATCACGAATTTGTCACGGGGCCGGAATACGCAATAGCGCCGCACCGAACCATGGATGGAGGCGCCGAGCGTAGGACGCCCGTACAAGGTCCGCATCTTCAGATCAGGCCGCGCTCGGCAAAGGACGCGATTCCGGTAGCGGCGACAACCAGATGGTCGAGGACGCGCACATCGACGAGGGCCAGAGCCTGCTTGAGTGAACTAGTCAGCATCTCATCCGCATGCGACGGTTCGGCAACTCCGCTCGGGTGGTTGTGGGCCAGGATGACGCCGGCCGCGTTGTGGGCCAAGGCAGCCTTGACGACCTCGCGGGGATAGACCGATGTTTGGGTCAG
>PMKB01000084.1 GCA_003157595.1 Solirubrobacterales bacterium | reverse complement strand
CAAGTGGTTCAGCGACGACAAGGGTTTCGGGTTCATCACCCCCGACGACCAGTCGAAGGACCTGTTCGCCCATCATTCGGCGATCGTTGGCGAAGGCTATCGCTCGCTCACCGAGGGCGCCAAGGTCTCATACGAGGCCGAGGCCGGGGACAAGGGTCCCAAGGCCGTCAACATCCAGGTGATCTGACGGTTTGTGTTCGTCGCTTGACGCNNGAGTTGCTGAAACGCCCGCTCCTTTCGGAGCGGGCGTTTCTGTTTCCGCGGCTGGTCTGGGGAGCTCAGAGGTCCAGCAGCTGGAAGACCGTGTAGTTGAGGCTGTTGTCGAGCACCCGTGCGGCGTTTCCGCGCAGGTCGCTCAGCTCGACCGAGAGCGTGCCGTGGTAGTCGCCGGCGGCCTGATCCGAAGCGACGTCTACGGCCGCGATGCTCTCGTTCCTGATCGTGTCGAGCGTCGCTGTGCCGTTGGCGCCGTAACTCTGGGTGTCGTACTGGAGCACAGCGATTCCGGCCTCGCCGCCGTTGATCGAGTCACCGGTCATCGACGCCCACCCCTGGTCCAGCTCGATGCCCTCGTAGCGGTTGTTGGTCAGCGTGTCGAGGTTGACCGAGACAACCGGCGAGCGGGGCACCTTCACCGTGCTGGCCTCGGCGTTGTAGACACCGGCGTCATTGGCGTTGATGGCCGAGGCGGTCACGCTCGATCCGGCGGCCGGCCCGTAGAACAGAACTCCGACGGCCGGGACGCCATCAAGGACGCTCGGCCCGCAGCCGCCCCCCGTGTCGTCACATTCGTTTCCGGTGATCGTCGAGCCGTAGATCGTGCCGAGCGCTCCGTTGCTGATCTGGATCCCGTTCTGGGCGATCAGCGTTGTTGCGCCGATGCCGGTGACCGTCGTGTCGTCGATATTGGCGCTGGCTCCGGTGCCGTCGACGGTGATGCCGTTCTTCTGATAGCCGCTGATCTTGTCGTTCAGCAGTGTCGCGTGTCCGACCTCGACCGGGGTGGTCCAGGCCATCCCGATCTGGATGCCGACACCGCCCTGACAGCCGTTCAGCGGAACCGCACCGGCGGCCGTGACCGACGAATCGGTGAAGTTCAGTGTGGCGCCACCGGCCACGAGAATGCCGTAGAGGCTGTCGTTGCACGTGCCCGCCGCCCAGGCAGCATCAACCGTCACGCCCGTGATGTTCACGCTGGCGCTGCCGCAGAGCACGACCTCGTCCTGATCGGGCTCGTAGGGCCCATTGCCCACCGCGTTGTCGCACGCTGTCTCCGAGTTCGCCGGGCTGGCCGGCAGCGCAACGGTCACGGCTCCAACCGCGACGAGCGACACGGACTGCGTAATCGTGAGCTGCTCCACGTAGGTGCCCGCGCAAATGTTGATCGTGGCGCCGGCGGGCGCCGCGGCGATCGCCGACTGGATCGTGTGGTATGGCGCCGTGGCGTAACCGGCGTTCGTCACGGCCGGTGTGACGGCGCGCGGCACCGAGGCGACGACGACTGGCGCCGGAGCGACCCAGAGAGTCTTGGGTGGTGCTGCGCCGGCGGTGACCGGCAGGACTGCGAGGCCGACTACGGCCGCGACCGCGGCAAGTGGCTTGATGAGTTTCACGGTACCTCCCTGGTAGGGGAGATATTTCCGACACAACCTGAACCCCGACCGTAGCACGCGGTTGATGCCGCACCGGTGAACGGCTCCATGGCCTTCGTAAGTGTTAACCAGCGTTGGCGGCGAGCGAGCGGCTCGCCGCGCTGCTCCCGGTAGGCTGGGGCGTGTGCCGCCGTCTGAGCTGCCGGGTCGTGGTGGTGTCCGATCCACGCCTGACGCCAGTCGGGCCGGCGCCGTTAGAGCCAACGGAGGGTCAGACGTGAGCGAACTGCCGGATCTCGACGACTGCAGGGCGGCGGCGCGCACGCTCGAGGGACGGATCCACCGCACGCCGATGTTTTCCTCGCGGAGCCTCAGCGAGATCGTGGGCCGCGAGGCCCACCTCAAGGCAGAGCTGTTTCAGCGAACCGGATCTTTCAAGCTGCGCGGGGCGATCAACCGCGTCGCGTCGCTGAGCGGCGAGGAGCGCGCGCGCGGCGCGGTCACGGTGTCGGCCGGCAACCAGGCTCAGGCGGCTGCCCTGGCGTGCGCGCAGGCCGGAGTGGACCTCGTGGTCTTCATGTGGCGCACGGCCAGTCCGGTCAAGATCGCCGCGACGCGCGGCTACGGCGCCACTGTCGACCTCGACGCCGCCGACGGGGCCGAAGCCTTCGAGCGCATGTACAGCTTCGCCGCGGAGACCGGGCGCGTCGTGCTGCATCCGTTCGATGACGCGCGTGTGGTCGCCGGTGCGGCGACGGTGGGGCTCGAGATCTGCGAGGAGCTCCCGGCCCCCGGCGTCGTGATCGTGCCGGCCAGCGGCGGCGGGCTGGTGTCGGGCGTGGCGATCGCGGTCAAGGCGCTCTCGCCGGCGTCGCGGGTCGTGGCGGTGCAGCCCGAGGCGACCGGCTCGTTGCTCCCGTCGCGCCCGCCGCAGCGCGTGCAGGCGGCGGGCCCGCGTCCGCCGGGCCGGACCAGCATCGCCGATGCCCTGACCGCGCCGGCGATCGGAGAGCTCAATCTGCTCGTCTGCGCCGAGCACGTCGACGAGGTCGTGCATCTGAGCGAGGAGGAGATCCGGGCGGGCATGCGCTTCATCTACGCGCGGGCCAAGCTCGCCTGCGAGGCCGGCGCCGCCGTGGGCGTGGGCGCCCTGCTGGCCGGGAAGATCTCGGAGCTCGGCGCGGGGCCGGTCGTCGTGGTCGTCTCCGGCGGCAACATCGCACCGCAGGCCGCCGCAGGCGTCCTTCGGGACGGCTGAGCGGGCGCGCGGAGCGTTGGCGCCTCGCGGAGCTCGTTGCGGTTTGACCGCACGCAGCAACGCCCCGGCAACGGGCGTCAGCCGGGTAGTTGTCATGCTTCGCTTATGACGCGCCGCGAGATTCACTCCTGGCTGATGGACATGGACGGCGTGCTCGTGCGCGAACAGGAGCCGATCCCCGGCGCCGACCGCTTTCTCGCCCGCCTGCGCGAGCGCGGCACGCCGTTCCTGGTGCTGACCAACAACTCGATCTACACGCGCCGGGATCTCGCGGCCCGTTTGCAGGCCAGCGGCCTGGATGTGCCCGAGGAGGCGATCTGGACCTCTGCGCTTGCCACCGCGCGGTTCCTCGAGAACCAGCGGCCGCAGGGCACGGCGTTCGTGATCGGCGAGGCGGGTTTGACGACGGCGCTGCACGAGGCCGGCTACACGCTGACCGAGCGCGCGCCCGACTACGTCGTGCTCGGCGAGACACGGACCTACTCCTTCGAGCGGATCACCCTTGCGATCCGCCTGATCAGCGCCGGTGCCCGCTTCATCGCCACCAACCCCGACGCGACCGGTCCAAGCACCGACGGGCCGACGCCGGCGACCGGCTCGGTTGCCGCACTGATCAGCCGCGCGACGGGCGTCGAGCCCTACTTCATCGGCAAGCCCAACCCGCTGATGATGCGCTCGGCGCTCAACGCGATCGACGCGCACTCCGAGACCGCGGCGATGATCGGCGACCGCATGGACACCGACATCGTGTCCGGCCTCGAGGCGGGCATGGAGACGATCCTCGTGCTGACCGGGATCACGAGTCGCGAGGACGCCGAGAAGCATCCCTACCGCGCAGCGCGCATCGTCGACTCGGTCGCCGACCTGCTCGACGAGCTCGACTGAAATGGCCTTCCTCGACGCGGCGCCGCCACTGACCGAGCGCTTCCTCGCCGCCTTCGCCTTAGCCTCGAAGCTGCACCCCGGCCGGCGCCTGGGCACGGAGATCCCCTACATGGCGCACCTGCTCGTCGTCACCGGGCTGGTGCTGGAGGACGGTGGCAGCGAGACCGAAGCGATCGCCGCGCTGCTGCACGACAGCGTCGAGGACGGCGGCGGGCGCCCGCTGCTTGCGCAGATCGAACGCGAGTTCGGGCCCCGGGTCGCGATGATCGTCGCCGCCTGCTCGGACACGCTCGACGCCGACGACCCGCGTCCCTGGCGGGAGCGCAAGACGAGCTATCTGGCCCACCTGCCGAGCGTGACCGACGAGGCAGTGCTACGCGTCGTGTTGGCGGACAAAGTCCACAACGCACGCTCGATAGTGCGCATCTACCGCGACGAGGGTCACTCGCTCTGGGAGCGGTTCACCAACAAGACCGCCGACGACCAGCTCTGGTACTACGGCGAGTTGCTGCGGTTCTTCAGCGCCCGCTACCCCGGCCCGCTCGTGGAGGATCTCTGGCGAGCGGTCGACGAGCTCGAGGAGCTCGTGATCGCCGACCCCGACCAGGCTGCGGCCCCCGGCCCGCGCTCTGCTCGGCGCGCCGTGACCGCGACGCGATAGCGCCCCGCCGCTGTGGCGGCGCACGCGGCGGCGGTTTGGCGTCAGCTGGGCTTCGGCGTCAACTGCGCTTCGGCGTCAACGCGATGACCGGGATCACGCGTTCGATATTCGCCTGATACTCCGCGAACTGCGGCACGCGCTCAGCCTGACGCGCGTAGAGGCGGTCGCGCTCGGCGCCGGTGACCTCCTCCGCCGTGACCTCCAGCCGCTCGTCCCCGACCTCGATATGAAGCTCGGGGTGGGCCTTGAGGTTGTGATACCAGCCGGGATGGCTCGGCGCTCCCGCCTTCGAGGCGAAGATGACGTAGCGCCCCTCGTCGTCCAGGTAGACGACGGGGGTGGTGTAGTGCGTGCCCGACCTGGCACCGTCGGTGTGGAGCAGGAGCAGCGTGGAGCCCTCGAATCGGCCGCCGACGCTGCCTGCGTTGGCACGGAACTCCTCGATGATCCGGGTATTGAAATCGGGCTCGGCCATGGCCGCTCTCCTTGGGTGCGGGCTTGCCGCCCGAGCCTATCGCCTTGGTGTTGGGTCGGGTGGGAATCCTCCAACCGGATGGTTGGAGATTCCGCGTGGATTGCTTGGCGCGCGCGCGTGTCCCGCCGGCGCTGGTCGCGCGGAGCTATTGGAGGTGTGAGGACCCCGAGACCGTGTTCGGCGAGTCGACGACCGTCCCGTGTTGGCGGTCACGGTCAGCGAGCCTCTGACGGTGTTGCCGGTCGCCGTCGCGCCGCCGGCGTTGTTCGTGACGACCAGCGCCCTGCTGCCGTTTGCCGCGTTCACGGAGCTTGCCTCATGGTCGCTGGACGTCGAATCGACACTCCAGGCACTCGACGCACCTGAGGGCCGCGCCCGCACGCTCGCTACGATCGTTGAGAGCGTCCAGGGTCCGCGATGATCCGTCCTCGCTCCGGCAGCGGACGGTTGAAGCCCGCCATGCCAACGATGCGCAAGCCAGCGCAGGTCGGGAGTACCCCGTCGAGCATCCCCCGAGCCACACCTCGCCGCACGCTCCCGAGAACCAGCTCGGCATATCGCGAGTCAAGGTTTCGACGCCCCTGGCATGGGGTACGCGCCTAGAACGTCGTTCGCCAGCGTGCTCGAGAAGCTGAGTCAGGCGGTGTTCGGCAAGCGGTCTGCGCGAGGCGGTCCGCCCCGGACGGTTGCGAGCAGCCGTGCCCGTCTCGCGGCTCGAAGCCGCCGGGCGTTGGGCGCGAGTTGCCTGGCGCTGGCTGTCATCCCCGCGGGAACCCTGGCGGCGGCCAGCGCGGCCAAAGCACCCGCAAGCGAGTCCGCGTACACAACCGCCACCCCGCTGTGCGGAGTGCTGCACCCGCGCCAGGTCATGGCCCCTGCACGGCCGCTCGACACGGCCAAACCGCTGGCTCTGAGCACCAAGATGGCGGTCGGCGACATCGAGTTGGCAGACGGCCTGGTCTACGTGGGCGACGGGGCCACCGCCATCGACGTTTACACCAGCAGCGGTGTCAAGGTCCGCAGCATCCCGATCGCGTGGGAGCGGACCGAGGTCAGCTTCGCCGTCGCGCCAAACGGCCGTGCGTTGTACATGCAGCGCTACCCATCCGATCTCGTCAAGGTCAACCTGGCCGGTCAGATCGTCTGGTCCGCTACCCAGCCGTTGCAGATCGATGGCGTCTTCGGCCACATGCTCGGTAAGACGTGGGTTGTCGGCGCGGTGGCCAAGGGTGAGGCCCGCCTCTACGACAGCTCCGGCCATTACGTGGGCGCCAGGCCGCTCCAGGGCACAACGACGTACTTGTCGACCTTCTCGACGGCTCCGGACGGCGGTCTGATCGCGACCGACGGCCGTCACGTCCGCGAGTACGACACCAAGCTTCGCCCGGTCTTCTACTTCGGCGGCTCGGGATCAGCAGGAACTGCGGCGCCCGGACAGCTCGACTTCTATCTGCAAGGAGGCGCCGTCCAGCTGCCGGACGGCCGCTATCTCGTCGCCGACTCCGGCCACGGCCTCGAGCTGTTCTCGCGCCAGGGCATCATGCTCGGCACGATCGCCGACGCCCAGCTCGGCTACCTCACCCAGGACAGCGCACTCCGGGTCCAGGGGTCCACGCTCTACCTGGCCACCGGCGGGCCGTGGTCGAACAGCCAGGTACTGTCGAAGATGCGGCTGTCCGACGCCCTCGCCGAGGCTCTTCAGCCCAGCTCGACAACGCCGCCGCTGGGGATCGGTGCCGGCGTGAACGTGGACGCGCAAGCCGCCTACTTCCCAGCCGGCACGCGGCCGGCCGCGTCCGCCGTGTTCGACGCCTGGTGGACCCAGCTCAAGCAGCTTCGACTCCGCTACACGGTCGAGGATCAGAGCCAGGCCGAGCGCGGTGGCGGGGTAACGCACTCGGTTGCCCTGACCGGGGCAGCGATCCGCGCCGGCGTGCCCCTCGAGCTTCTCCCCGCGGTGCCCGGCCCCTACCAGATCGATGTTCGCCTCTTCCAGCGCGACCACGCCATCGCGGCGCAGTGCGTCGATTACTCAGTCGGCGCTCCCGGTGATCAGCTTGACCCCGCGACGCTGCCCGGCAGCTGGAATGCGGGCGGCGTCAGCGGCGATCGCGGCGCGGCACTCGCAACGGTGTTCGGCATGGGCGGCGTGCGGATCAGCCTCGATTGGTCGCAGATGCTCCCCGACGGAACCTCGGGCCCGACCGACTTCTCGGCCTACGACGCCGAGATTGCCGCCGCCTCGCAGGAGGCCGCGGCGATGCATGTGCCGCTGAGCGTGCAGGTCGGCAGTGGCGGTCCGGAGCGCACGTTCGTGAACAACGGAACCTGGGAGGCCCGCGTCGAGCAGGTCGTCGAGCACTGGCAGAGCGAGGTGCACTACTGGGAGGCCTGGAACGAGCCGAACGCCACCTACGGCAGTCCGCAGACCTACGTGCAGAAC
This sequence comes from Solirubrobacterales bacterium, assembly GCA_003157595.1. GTDB lineage: Bacteria > Actinomycetota > Thermoleophilia > Solirubrobacterales > Solirubrobacteraceae > Palsa-513. The sequence goes on along the minus strand of PMKB01000084.1, from coordinate 1,569 downwards.
GTGCTCGCCCCGTTCTACGCTGGCGTCAAGACCGCCGATCCGACCGCGCAGGTCATCGGCGGGACCGTGGTGGGTATGGATCTCGGCTACTGGCAGGGCATCGCCGCGGCGGGCGGCTTCGGGTACATGGACATCGCAGCGATCCACCCCTACACCGGGCACAACCGATCATGGGAGGAGGAGGAGATGCCGGCGGCCTTCCAGTCGCTTCGCGCGCTGATGGCGGCCAACGGCGCTGGATCGATGCCCGTCTGGATCACCGAGGTCGGCTGGTGGTCCGACGGGCCGGACGACCTCTTCGGACAGGCCGACCGGATCACACGCGCGGAGCTCTGGATGCACGCCCTCGGCATCCCGGTCATGGAGTACCTGATGTACCAGGGCACCACGGGCGACGGTCTCTCCTACTCCCTGATCGAAGGCGACTCGCTGGTGAAGCCAGCGGCGCTCGCGGCGATGGTCGAGACCTCCCAGACCACCGGCCGGGCTTTCACCGGCTGGCTTGACACCAACATGCCGATGACCTACGCGGAGGCCTTCGGACCGCAGGCGCCGGGGGGCGGCACCGTGGTCGCGCTGTGGACCGACGACGTCGCGCTCGGTGCGACGCTGCGGTTGGCGAGCGGCAGTGGCGAGAGTGCCACGCTGCTCGATCAGTACGGGGCTGCGCGCCAAGTCTCGCTCGCGAGCCCGCTGCATCTCACGCTGGACAGCTCGGTGCAGTACCTCGATCTCCCGGCGGGCGACGCGATTTCCGTCCAGCCGCCGGAGCCGTTCGGGCCAGACGTGGCACTCGCGTCACTTGGAGCCAAGGCGTCCGCCAGTTCGAGCACCCGGTGGAATCCGGCGGCCAACGCCATCGACGGCGACGCCGGAGCGGCGAACGTCGGCGATCTGGCCGACAGCCCGGCATGGGGATCGGCCTACGGAGACGCGCATCCCGAGCTGACCGTGACCTTCGCCCACACCGAGCGCATCGACCGGGTGCTGCTCGCGACGTCCTCGGTGGGCAGCACGATGCCCGGGATCCGCAGCTGGCAGGTCGAGATTCAGGAGCCCTCCGGCGGCTGGCGCGTCGTCGCCAGCTACAGAAACCTCTTCTACGATCGCGCTGCCCTCTCCAAGTTCCCGCCGGTCAGTACGACGGCGATCCGCATCAAGGTGGAGCGTGTCAACTTCGGCGGCTACGCCGGCGGCGCAAAGCCGTCGTTCTGGCCGAAGTCCACAGCGTCGGCGGCGAGCCAGCCGAACGATTACGCCTACGGCCCGGCCGTGATCCGGGAGGTCGAGGCATACACCGCAGCTCCCGGATAGACCTGAGGAGCCCTCGAGCTGAGCGACCGGACCCGCCAGATCTGCAAGACACTGTTCGAGGACCCAACTCCCAAACCGCAACATTCACGGTGTCTGGGCCGGCGACGTGCGTGGGCGGACGACCAGGACAACCCCGCTCTTCACGCTCAGCTGCGCCGCTCTTCACGCTCAGCTGCGAAGGCCGATTCGCCCGCCTCGGCCGGAGCCCCACGGTTGCAGGGCTCCGGTGCAAGCGGAGAGGGCGGGATTCGAACC
>PMKB01000196.1 GCA_003157595.1 Solirubrobacterales bacterium | reverse complement strand
ACCGAGCCGCGCAACGCGCTCGTCAAGCAGTTCCAGCGGTTCTTCTCCTTCGACGGGATCGAGCTCGTCTTCTCCGACGACGCCCTGGTCGCGGTCGCCGAGAAGGCGCTCGAGCGCGAGACCGGCGCGCGCGGCCTGCGCTCGATCATCGAAGAGGTGCTACTCGAGGTGCAGTTCGAGTTGCCATCCCGCCGCGACGTGAAGAAATGCGTCGTCACGCGCGAGACGGTCGAGAAGGGCCTCACGCCGACGCTCGTGACCGAGGCCGTTCCGGAAGAGGCGGCCGCGAACGGCGAGAGCCTCGAAGAAGCCGGCTGAGGCGGGCCTCGCGGCCCGATCGGATGCGCCGGTAGCCTACGGCTCGGTGTCCGCCCAACGCTCTGTCGAAGACCTTGAAGCACGCACGCGGTTTGTGCCGGCCGAGGTCGAGCCGCGCCTGATCGCCGCCTGGCTCGACTCCGGGCTGTTTCATCCGCAGCCGCTCGGCACTCCGGCCGAGAACTACTCGATTGCGATCCCCCCGCCAAACGTCACCGGCGCACTGCACATGGGCCACGCGTTCGGCGGCACGATCCAGGATGTTCTGATCCGCCAGGCGCGGATGCGCGGGCAGCGCGCCAAGTGGATCTTCGGCACCGATCACGCGGGCATCGCGACCCAGACGCAGGTCGAGCGCCAGCTGATCCGCGAAGGGACGACCCGTGAGGCGCTCGGGCGCGAGGCGTTCATCGAGCGGACCTGGAGCTGGCGCGAGGAATACGGCTCGACGATCGTCGAGCAGTACAAGCGCCTCGGCGCGTCATGCGACTACGAAGATGAGCGCTTCACACTTGACCCGGCCTACGCCGACGCGGTCCTGCGCGTGTTCGTTGCGCTCTACGAGCGCGGCTTGATCAAGCGCGACAACTACCTCGTCAACTGGGACCCGGGGAGCGGCTCGGCGATCTCCGACCTCGAGGTCGAGGATCGCGAGGAGACCGACACGCTGTACAGCATCGCCTACCCGTTTGCGGACGGGGGCGGGGAGCTCGTCGTCGCCACGGTGCGACCGGAGACGATGCTTGCCGACGTCGCCGTGGCGGTCCACCCGCAGGACGAGCGCTACAGCAGCCTCGTTGGACGGGAGGTCATCCTGCCGCTTGTCGGCCGGCGGCTGCCGATCATCGCCGACTCCTACGTCAAGCGCGATTTCGGCACCGGGGCGTTGAAGGTCACGCCCGGCCACGACCCCAACGACTTCGAGATCGGTCGCCGCCACTCGCTCGAGGTCCTGTCGGTGATCGGTGAGGACGGGCGCATGCGCGAGTCGGCCGGTCCGGCGTTTGCAGGGCTGCGCGTCGCCGAGGCGCAGAGTGCAGTCGTCGCGGCGCTCGAGACCGAGGGCCTGCTGCGCCGGCGTGAGCCCCACACCCACGCCGTGCCGTTCTCGCACCGCTCGGGCGAGCGAATCGAGCCGCTGGTATCGCTGCAGTGGTTCATGCGCATGGACGAGCTCGCCGCGCCGGCGATCGACGCCGTCGAGCTGGGCGACGTCCGCTTCCACCCGGAGCGCTGGGGAGCCGTGTACCTGCGCTGGATGGCGGAGATCCGCCCATGGTGCGTGTCGCGGCAGCTGTGGTGGGGGCACCGTCTGCCCGTGTACTACTGCGACGCCTGCGAGGAGACCTACGTCTCGGTGGTCGCACCCGAGCGCTGCGGCGCCTGCGACGGACCGGTGCGCCAGGATGCGGACGTGCTCGACACCTGGTTCTCGAGCGCGCTGTGGCCATTCGCGACGCTCGGCTGGCCGCAGGAGACGCCCGAGCTTGGTGCCTTCTATCCGACCGACGCGCTCGTCACGGCCCGCGAGATCATCTATCTCTGGGTCGCGCGGATGATCATGATGGGCCTCGAGTTCACGGGGCGCGTCCCATTCCGCGACGTCTACATCACCTCGGTGATCCAGGCGCCCGACGGCAGGCGGATGTCGAAGTCGCTCGGCACCGGCATCGACCCGCTGGTGGAAATCGATCGCAGCGGCGCCGACGCTGTGCGCTTCGGCATGCTCGCGATGTCCTCGACGCAGGACGTCCGCTACAGCGTCGAGAAGATCGAGCAGGGCGAGCGGCTGGCGAACAAGCTGTTCAACGCGGCGCGCTTCGTGCTGCTGAAGATCGGCGAGCAGGCCACGCCGGCGGCACCGATGCCGACGGCGGTCGAGGACCGCTGGATCCTTTCGCGCCTGGCGCGCTTCGAGCGCGAGCTCGGCGAGCGGATCAACGCCTACGATTTCTCGCGCGCGGCGTTGGCGCTCTACGACTTCGTCTACGGCGATCTGTGTGACTGGTACATCGAGCTGGTCAAAGGCCGGATCGGCGAGCCGGAGCTGCGCGCCACGCTTCGCTTCCTGCTGCGAGAGACGCTGGCGGTCGCGCACCCGGTGATGCCGTTCGTGACCGAGGAGCTGTGGCAGTACGTGCGCGAGCCGCACGAGGGGCTGCTCGCCGGTGTGGTCCGGGCGGACTCGGACGGCTCGGCGATCGATCCTGCCGCTGAGGCTTCACTGGAGCGCGTGATCGCCGCGACGCAGGCAATTCGCAGTTGGCGCGAGGAGGTCGGCGTGAAGCCGGGGGCGACGCTGACCGCCCGCCTGGATGCCGACGGCTACGCGGAGCTCGAACCGTTGCTGGCGCGGATCGCTCGGCTCGAGCTGCGCACGGGCGGCGAGGCCGCGGTGGCGAGCGTGACGATCCCCGGCGGGGTGCTGGGGATCCTCGAAGGCGTCGACCTGACCGCGCACGCGGAGCGCCTCGGACGCGAGGTCGCGAGGCTCGAGCGCGAGATCGGGCGCGTGCGCGAGAAACTCGCAAACGCCGCGTTCGTCGCCAAGGCGCCGGCCGAGCTGGTCGCTGCCGAACGGGAGAAGCTGGCCGGCTTCGAGGAGGAGCTCGCCACCCTGCGCCCGCCCGGGGGCGGGCGATGAGCTGGAGCTCCGCCGACCTGCGCGAGAACTGGAGCGCCGGCGACGCCGAGCGCCACCTGCTCGCGCGCGAGCAGTTCGGCATGCGCTTCGGCCTCGATCGCATGCGCCGGCTGCTCAACGTGCTCGAGCTGCCGCGACTCTCCTTCCCGACGATCCACGTCGTCGGCACCAACGGCAAGTCCTCGACGACGCGGATGATCGCGGCGCTGCTGGCGCGCGAGGGCCTGCACGTCGGCTGCTTCACCTCGCCGCATCTGCTCAGCTACCGCGAGCGCATCAAGATCGGCGAACACGACATCGCGCCGGAGCGCTTTGCCGCGGCGATCACGCGCACCGTGCACGCCGCCGAACTGGTCGACCGCACCGCCCCTGAGGCCGGCGACATCGTCACGCAGTTCGAGCTGCTGACGGCCGCCGCGCTGTGCGAGTTCGAGTCCGCCGGGGTGGACGTCGCGGTGCTCGAGGCCGGGCTCGGCGGCCGCTACGACGCCACCAACGTGATCGACTCGCGGGTCGCGGTGCTGACGAACGTGGGACTCGAGCACACGCGTTACCTGGGGCCGACGGTCGCCGACATCGCGCGCGAGAAGCTTGAGGTCGTGCGCGCCGGGGCCACGCTGATCGTCGGAGCCGACCTCGATCCCGACGCGCTGGCGCTGGCCCGGGCGACCGCCGAGGAGCGCGGCGCCACACTGGTCGAGTCAAGCGCTCAGGTGGACGTTGAGCTGCGGTCCGGCGGCGGCTATCAGCGGCGCAACTTCGCCACCGCCGCCAGCACGGTGCGGGCGTTCCTGGGTCGCGACGCCGGCCACGATCACATCGCGGCGGTGGCGGCCGAGCTAGTCGTGCGCGGGCGCTTCGAGGTGCTGGCGGGCACGCCGGTGACGCTGCTCGACGGCGCGCACAACGACGGCGGCATCGAGGCGCTCGCCGAGTCCCTGCCCGCCTTCACGGCCGGACGCCGGCTCGTCGCCGTGGTCTCGATCCTCGACGACAAGGACGCCGCCGGGATGCTCGCGCGACTGCTCGTACACTGCGAGGCGGTGGTTTGCACGGCTTGCATGAGCCCGCGGGCGCTGCCGGCCGCGACGCTCGCCTCGCTCATTGGACAGATCGGCGGGGCCGGCGCGACGGTCGTGCTCGGCCCGCATCGTGCGCTCGCGCGGGCGCGCGATCTGGCCGGTGAGGACGGCGTCGTGCTGGCGACCGGCTCGATCTATCTGATCGCCGACCTGCTGCGTCCCGAGGGGGCTCCCGGAGGCTCGACGCTGTGAACGACGACGACGGGCCGTCGCTGCTGTTGATGATCGGCGGAGTCGCCCTGACGGTGGCGCTGGTGATCCTCGTGTTCGTCGGAATCGGCTACCTGTTCGGTCGTCTGTTCCTGTAGCTACACTCGCGAAAAGATGCCTGCAACGCTCGCATATTTCGGAATTCAGAACGATGGCGTGAACCTCGCCATCAATCTGCTGATCCTGTTCCTGGTGATCATCTGGCTGGCGATGATCTACTGGACGCGAACCGACGCCAAGCGGCGGCTCGCCGACCCCGTGCTGGTCGTCTGCGCGACCGCGTCGGCGCTGTTCCCGTTCATCGGCACGATCGTCTACATGATCGTGCGCCCGCCGGAGTACATCGACGACGTTCGCGAGCGCGAGCTTGAGATGCAGGCGTCCGAGGCACGTCTCGCGCAACTCTCCTACTACGCCTGCCAGCACTGCGGCCAGGAGGTCGAGAAGGACTTCCTGATCTGTCCTAATTGCCACACCCGCCTGCGCGACCCGTGCCCGAACTGCCAGCGGCCGCTCGAGATGACGTGGAGCGTCTGCCCCTACTGCGAGGCCTCCGTGGCCGCCGG
>PMKB01000275.1 GCA_003157595.1 Solirubrobacterales bacterium | reverse complement strand
GGTGTCAAAGCCCGCCTTGATCAGAGCGCTGACGCCGCCGCAGAGCACGGCCTGCTCGCCGAAGAGAGCGGTCTCGGTCTCGTCCTTGAAGGTCGTCTCGATCACGCCGCCGCGCGTGCAGCCGATCCCCTTGGCGTAGGCCAGTGCGAGGTCTCGCGCGTTGCCCGTGGCGTCCTGCTGGACGGCGACCAGCCCCGGCACCCCGGAGCCCTCGACGAACTCGCGGCGCACCAGATGGCCCGGGCCCTTCGGCGCGACGAGCGCGACGTCGACCCCCGCCGGCGGCACGATCTCGCCGTAGTGGATCGAAAAACCGTGTCCGAACAGCAGTAGGTTGCCCTCCGCGACACCGTCGCGAACCTGCTCCTCCCACACCTGGTGGTGAAGCTCGTCGGGCGCGAGGATCATCACGATGTCGCCGCGGCTCGCGGCCTCGACGACGCCGAGCACCTCGAGCCCGGCCTCCCGTGCGGCGGCCACCGAGCTCGATCCCTCGCGCAGGCCGACGACGACGTCGACCCCCGAATCCTTCAGGTTGAGAGCGTGGGCGTGCCCCTGGGAGCCGTACCCGATGATCGCAACGGTCTTGCCGTCGAGCCTGCTGAGGTCTGCGTCGTCGTCATAGATCATGCGAGGCAGGCTAGCGGGTCGCGCCGGGCCGGCGCGGTCACGCCTCGGCGACCGCCACGAGCGTGCGCCCCGGGACTGCGAGCGCGCCGCTCGCCGCCGTGTACGGAGCCAGGCGAGCCGCGAGCTCGGCCTCGATCGCCTCGGTCTGGGCCTCGTCGGCCTGCTCGAACGCCGCGCGCGTGGACACCGAGAGATCCAGGTGGGTCGCCCACCAGCTGTCGAACTCAGGCGCCTCGCGCGCAATGTCGATCGCCTCGACCGTGACCTGAGTGAAACCGGCCTCCTCGAGCATCGAGTGCAGCAGCGGCACGGCGCCGAGCGCGAAGGCCCCGGCGCCGCCGGACTCCGGTGGGCTCAGCAGACCGTGTTCGATCAGCACCTCAAGCGGGATCTCGAGCCACGGGTTGTGCTCGGCGGCGTCCCAGACTGCCAGCGAGACGCGCCCGCCGCTGACCAGCACGCGGCGGGTCTCGCGCAGCGCAGCGGCCGGATCGACCATCAGCATGTAGCCCCAGCGGCAGAGCACGACGTCCACGCTCGCCAGCTCGAGGTCGATCCACTCGCCGCCGAGCACGCGGTAGGACACGTTGGTGAGGCCGAGCTCGGCCCCGCGGGCGCGCGCCAGCTCGAGCATCGCCTCGGACTGATCGCTGCAGATCAGCTCGCCGCCGGGCTCGATCAGCTTCGCCGCCAGGAACCCGACCTCACCAGGACCTGCCGCGAGGTCGAGCACGCGCTGGCCCGGCGCGAGCGCCGCGGCGTCGATCATCCAAGTGGCGACCGGAGCGCTCGTCTCGCCCCAGGCCGCGAGCTGGCGCCCCCAGCCGGCCGCCGCGGCCTCCCAGCGCTCGAGGCTCTCGCGGCGTTCGGCGTCGTGGTCACGCCCGGCGGGCAACCGATCTAGTTCGTCAGCGGACAGAACAGGACCAGTTCGGTGGGTTTCGCGGCGCTCCCGGGCGGCCGCGCCCGGGAGCTGAATGCCACCTCCGCGAGGCGGTAGTCCGCATCGCTGTCGGGGCAACGCTTGGCGTGCGAGAAGACGAGCGCGACCGGGTAGTCGCGCACGCTGTCGGGACTGCAACTGGCCGGGCAGCTCTCCAGGCGCATGACACCGGTGGCGCCTGCCGAGGGACCACCAAAGCTGCTCCAACGCAGCTGCGCGAAGGAGAAGCTCGGGTTGTTGCAAGAAATCCAGATCGTCATCGGGCGCACCTGCGAGTGGTCGCAATCCCCGACGACGCGGCGCTCGCCGCCGGAGGCGAACGCCGGCACCGCAGCGACCGCGAGGATCGCCACGAGGACCGCGCCGAGCACGCGAGCGCCGCTCACAACTCTATCCCGGCAACGGACAGGACAGAGACAGCTTCTCGCGAGCGCTCTTCTGGCCCGCCGGCCGCATGCCGGTGAAGGTGACCGTCGCCCGCTGGTAGTCGTCGTGGCTGTCCGAGCACAGCTTCGCCGCCGAGACGACGAGCTTGATCGGATAGGAATGGAACTTGCCGGCGGCGCAGCTCGGCGTACAGTCGTTGGCGTAGTACTGACCGCTGGCGTAGGCGCTGGCTTGCCCGAAGGAGCTCCACTCGAGCTTGGTCAGCTCGAGGTTGTAGTCGGCGCACGCGAGCACGATCGTGGCCGGGCGCACCTGCGCCTTCGTGCAGTCGCCGACCACGCGCCGCGCGTCCGAGGAAGCGAGCGCGCTGATCGCGATCGCACCGACGGCCACCAGCGCGAGGGGTGCCAGTTTGAGCATGCCCGTGCGCCGACCTCCTCTGCCCATACACCGACCCTATGACGTGGGCTCGCCGCCGTCAACCGCCAGGCGCCCACGTTGAAGCTTGCCCGATTCGGTGCGCGCCAGCCGCTGCGCGAAGCCGATGCGCTTGGGCACCTTGAACCCCGCCAGTCGCGCCGCGCAGTGCGCTCGCAGCTCCGCCTCGCTGACCGCGCTGCGCGCGACGACGACTGCGTGCACCGCCTCCCCCCAGCGCTCATCGGCGACGCCGTACACGCCCGCCTCGAGCACCGCAGGATGCTCCTCGAGCGCCGCCTCGACCTCGCTCGGAGAGACGTTCTCCCCGCCCGAAATGATCGTGTCCGCGCGGCGGCCGCTCACCCGCAGCGAACCGTCCGCGCCCAGCTCGCCGAGGTCCCCGGTGGCCAGCACACCGCCTGCCACGGCTGGGCTCAGGGTCGGCCCGCTGACCAGGATCTCACCGTCGGGCGCGAGTGCCACGCGCGTGCAGAAGAGCCGCGGCCCGGAGTCCACCCCACGCTCGCCGGGCGTCTGGGTGGCGACCTGCGAGCAGGCCTCGGTCAGCCCGTAGGTCTGGCAGACCGCGACGCCGACCCGGCGCGCGCTCTCGAGCAGCCCCTCCGGCACGGGCCCGCCGCCGGCCAGCGCGCAGCGCAGCGCCGGCGGGTGCGCGAGCCCCGCGTCCAACAGCCGCCGCAGCGTCGTCGCGACGACGCTGACAAGGGTGATCTCGCGCGTCATCAGCGCATCGAGTGCGGCGTCGGGCTCAAAGCGCTCGTGAACCACCGCCGTCGTGCCGTAGATGGCACTGCGCAGGATGATCGAGAGTCCGCCGACGTGGACGAGCGGCAACGTGCACAGCCATCGCTCCGCGGGATCCAACCCCAGCGCGACGGCGGAGCCGATCGCGCTCCATAAAAAGTTGCCATAGGTGAGGGGCACCTCCTTCGGCTCCGCGCTGGTCCCAGAGGTGCGCACGATCAGGGCGCTCGCGGACAGCTCGTGGCCCACGCCCGCAAGCGCCGGGCCCCGGCACGACAGCGGCGCTTCGACGACCGCGTCCGACGACGGCGCTCCCGCCGGCGTCGGGTCGCGCAGGTCCACCGGCACCGCGACGGCGCCGGCCCGCAGGCAGGCGTGCAGGGCGATGACGAAGTCGAGCCCCGGGGCAAGCGCGATCGCGACGCGCGACCCCGTCGGCACGCCGAGCTCGCGCGCACCCGCGCCGGCGAGGCGGTCGAGCTCGCGGTAGCTGACCGCGCGCTCGGGCGTCTCGACGGCGATGCGATCGGGCGCCCGCCGGGCCGCCCGTGTCAGCCACGCCTCGACTTGCACCTGCGAAAGGCTAGCCTTGCGGACGTGTCCGACGAAGTGAGCGCCGCCGCGGCGCTCGAGTGGGTGGCCGACGGCGACTACGCCGACATCCGCTACGAGCGCTCCGCCGAGCCCGGGATCGCGAAGATCACGATCGACCGCCCAGAGGTTCGCAACGCCTTCCGGCCGCAGACCGTGGTCGAGCTCTCCGACGCCTTCACGCGTGCCCGCGAGGACACCTCGGTCGGCGTGATCGTGCTCACCGGCGCCGGCGAAGAGGCGTTCTGCTCAGGCGGCGACCAGCACGTGCGCGGCGACTCGGGCTACGAGTCCCAGCCGGGCGAGGTCGGGCGCTTCCACGTCACCGACCTGCACGTACAGATCCGCCGCACGCCCAAGCCGGTCGTCGCGATGGTCGCCGGATACGCGATCGGCGGCGGACAGGTTCTGAGCGTGGTCTGCGACCTGACGATCGCCGCCGAGAACGCCTGCTTCGGCCAGACCGGCCCGCGCGTGGGATCGTTCGACGGCGGCTACGGCGCGAGCCTGCTCGCCGCCCAGATCGGACAGAAGCGCGCGAAGGAGATCTGGTTCCTCTGCCGCC
>PMKB01000095.1 GCA_003157595.1 Solirubrobacterales bacterium | reverse complement strand
GCGGACTGCTAACGGCGTGGCGCCGATCAGTACCTCGATGCTCACGCTGATTCGGGCAGCGGGCGGCTGCTGAGTTTCGGGCCGAGCAGCACTCCGCGAGGCGGAGGGAGCACGTTGGTGGCCGCCAGTGAAGAAGCGGCGTAGTTTCCCGCGCTCGCCTGCGGTCGCGCTCGGATGTGCGCCACGGAGTCGTGGGCGATGCTGAGCAGCGCGATGACGCTCCTCTGGCTGTTGATCTGGTTCATCGCCGGGCATGATGCGCTGACGCTCAGTCCGGTAAACGCGTGGGCGGCGACGCTGATCCTCGCCGTCGGCCTGGACCTCGCGCGCTCAGGCGTCGTGCCCGGCCCAGGACGTCGACGCTAACCGCTGAGAACCGTCAGGCCGGCGACTGACTGCGCCCGACCGCGCGCCGGCGCGCCACGCGCTGGTGCGGGATCCCACTGCGCCTGCTGCTGTTCGCACTTTTCGCGGCGTGGACGGTGTCGAGTCGCACGACGCTTGGCAGTCGTCCTGGCAATGCGACGGTAGGCGGCCGCGCATGTCCACGCGGCGGGGCCGCGAATGCGTCACAGGCCGAGTCTACGAACGCCTGCCTCGTCGAAGCCGAGGTGGTGACCGAGTTCGTGCCGGACGGTCGTGATCACCTGCTGTCGCAGGCGCTCAGGATCGTCGCCAAAGTCGCGCACGAGCGTGTCGCGGAAAATGAGGATCTCGTCTGGCAAGCCACCGCCGGCGAGGAAAGGCATGCCACGGAGCTTCCAGCCGACATACATGCCGTACGCATGGTTCTCGGCACCGCGATCGGAGACGACGATCGCGACGCTCTCCAACGCTCGTTGAAACTCGAGCGGCAGCTCGTCGAGCGCCGAACCAACGACCTCCTCAAACTCCTTCTCGCTGTAATACCTGTGCTCGCTCAATGACCTCGCGCCGCGTCTCTCACCTTAAGCACCACGGGCCGTAGCCTATCCCGCAAGCCGTCGGCACGCGCGCGTGCGGCTCGTCGCGCCAAGGGACAACGCGTCGCGTGGTCAGTAGATATCGTCGATCAGCGATCCGTGTTCACCGAACCGGTGGAGCCCATTTGGTTGGTTTCGCGGGACTGGTTGGGCTGGATCAGTTGCGCGCGAGTTGTTCTGTGATGGCGGTGGCGGAGGCGGGCCGGCCGAGTAAGTATCCCTGTCCAAATTGGCATCCCATGCCGGTGAGCGCGTCAAGTTGTTCTTTGCTCTCGATGCCTTCGGCGACTGCTTGTAGGCCGAGGCCGCTGGTCATGGCGAGTATGCCTTCGACGAGCCTGGTCGCGCGCGGGTCAGTGGTCATCGCGTCGACGAACGTGCGGTCGATCTTGACGGTATCGATTGGGAAACGGGTCAGGTAGCTGAGCGCGGAGTAGCCGGTGCCGAAATCATCGAGCGCGAAGCGGATGCCGAGTGCTCGTAGGCCATCCATGGTTCGGTGGTGATTCTCGCCGTCGTGGAGCAAGGTGCGTTCGGTGATCTCCAGGGTCAGGGCCGACGGCGACATGCCGAGGTCGTCGAGCGTTGATGACACGACATCGACGAAATTGGCTGTTCCCATTTGGACGGGTGCCACATTCACGGCGACCGTGAGGTTGCGCTCGGGCCAGCGCCGCCTCCAGATCAGAAGGTCAGAGCAGGCTTGGCGCAGCACCCACTCGCCCAAGGCGACGACGGCGCCTGACTTCTCGGCGGCGGGAATGAACTCATTGGGAGGTATGAGTCCCAGGTCGGGGTGCTGCCAGCGTAGTAATGCTTCAACGCCCGTTGGCTGCCCGGTGCTCAGTTGCATGATTGGCTGATAGGCGAGGTGGAGCTCGCCGCGCTCGTGCGCGCCCGCGATGTCGCTGCGCAGTCGCAGCCGCTTGTCTGCGCGTGCCCGGCGCGCGGGATCCACCCGTTCACACGCGTGTGCACCCGCCTTTGCCTGGTGCAGGCCGACCAGAGCAGCGTCGATCAGCTCAGCGGGTTCAACCTGCGAGGTTGTGCAGGCCACCCCGATCGTTGCGGCGATTGGCTGGTCACGGCCCTCAACGTCGATGGGGTCGACGGTCACGGCTTCGCGCAGGCGCCCGGCCACAGCCAGCGCGTCCGCCTCGTCGCGAGCTGACTCGCAGAGCACGAGGAACTCGTCGCCGCCGACTCGGCAGACGGCGTCGCCGCCCCGTAGCGCCGCGGTCAGACGCTGTCCGACCGACACGAGCACCTTGTCGCCACCAGTGTGGCCGAGTGCCTCGTTGATCAGGCGAAAGCCGTCGATGCCGAGTGCGAGGACCGCAGCGCATTCGCCGCTGCGCCCGGCACGCATGACAGACTGCGCGACCAGCTCAGCGAACAAAGCCCGGTCAGGCAGGCCAGTCAAGGGATCATGCAGGGGCAGCCGCTGGACGCGGTGGAGCTCGATCAAGTCCGCGGCCGTGCTTGCCAGGTCGCCGAGGATCCGCAGGTCCCGCTCACTCCAGTGACGCGGGCTTGCGTCGATCGCGCAGAACGAGCCCAGAACGTTGCCGTCGCGCATCCGCAACGGCATCCCCGCGTAGGCGGCCACGCCCAGGTCGCGAATAGCCAAGTTACCGGACACCAGTGGATCGGACCGAGCGTCGTCAATCACGAGCGGCTCACCACTGTTGACGACGTGCTGACAGAAGGAGTGCGATAGCGGTGTCTCGCGAAAAGACGCCCACGGCTCGGGGAGCCCGACCTGACCCGCGAAGAACTGGCGATCCTCATCGACGAGCGACACGAGCGACACCGGTACGCCGAGTAGCTCCACCGCGATCCGATTCAAACGCGCGAACGCGTCGTCAGGCTCGCCCTCGAGCAGCGCCGTATCCCGCAGCGCGGCCAAACGCTCGCCATCAAAGACCGCGGCCGGCTTCCTCTGCTCCGAGGGCTCGCGGCCAGCAAGGGCGCGTCCCGTGACCACGCCGTCAGAGTCGGCTCGAATCGTCATGCAGTGACCATCGGCGCCTCAACACTCGACCTGGAACTCCGCCCGCCCCCGTCATACGTCGGCCTACCAGGCGGCGGGCGCCTACGTCACGCGGATTTCGGGTGCTGAGCCCGACCCGCTCGCCACGTCCAACCGACGACATCTCAAGCACCGCCAGACTCCGAGCAGCCAACAGACCGGCAACGACGCGAGGCCCCCCCATTACCGCGCGGTCAGCGCCGGCGTCGAGGGGCCGACCAAGAGCCGACAGGCCAGATCCCTCCCGTTGGCCGACGCGACCGCCACCGCGCTGGCGCGGCTCGCCGATCGCGGCGACTACACCGAGCGTGACGACTACGTGTTCTGCTCACGGCTCGGCCGGCGGCTGGACCGCTCAGCCGTGCGTCGCCGCTACACGCGCGCGCGTGACGCGGCTGGCCTGCGCGCACTGCGCTTCCACGCCCTGCGCCACGCCGCCGGGTCGCTCGTCGCTCGCGAAGCCGGGGCGCACTTCGTGCAGGCGTTCCTCGGGCACTCGCGGATGAGCACGACCGAGCGCTACCTGCACGCGAAGTCTCGGCCCCAGGATGTCGAGATCCTCAACCGAGCATTCGCCGGCTCGGTCGCTCCGGTCGGTGACGGGTCGCGGTAATCCTCAGCGGCGCTACGGGACGGGGCGAGCGGGCTTGCTTGTGCGCGTGTCTCTTTCGGGGCTTGCGAGTTGGCGTTCCAGGTCGGTGAACGCGGCGATGATCTCGGGCGCCTCGTAGGCCCGGTTGCGTCGGCCGACGTTGACCTGTCGCAGTACTCCTGCTGTGACGAGTTGCGCCACGGCGTTGTTGGCCGCCGTGAAGGAGCGTCCGATGAGCGTGGCCGCGCTCGGAACCGTCACCACCGGAGCTCCAGGGAGAGCGCGGAGCAGCAGGTCAGCGGCCGAGCTGCGGCGCACTGAGCCGATTCGCGTGCGCCACGCTGTCCCGATGTCCCGCGCGCGTTGCTCGAACACCGTGGCGTCAGCCACAGCCCGCGTGCAGGCCGCCGCGAACTGGGCGATCCAGCGGTTGGTCGCCTCGTGTGCGTTTTTCGAGGTCGCAGGCCCCCGATAGCGCGTGCCCGCGAGCGCGTTGACGTAGTCCTTGGCCCACGTGGCGAGGATCAACGAGACGGGTGGGAGGACGCGAGTGGCGAGTCCCCTGCGGCGCAGGACGAGCTGGATCAACGCTCTGCCGGTGCGCCCGTTGCCGTCCACGAACGGATGGATCGTCTCGAACTGCGCATGCGCGACCGCCGCCTGCACAACGCCTGGAAGGTCCTCGGTGTTGCAGAACGAGCAGAGGTCAGCCATGAGATCCTCGACGAACTCGCACGGAGGCGGCACGTACGCCGCGGAGCAGGGGTTGTGGGAGCTTCCACCGATCCAGTTCTGCTCCTGTCGGAACCTGCCACCGTACGACTCGACGCGCGTCCCGGTGGACAGCCGCTGGTGGATCTCGAGCAGCAGCTCCAGGGCGATCGCGTCACCCGCGCCGACCTGCTCGATCCCAAAGACGATCGCGTCGATGTTGCCAAGCACCTCGGTCGCCGTGACGTCCGACGGCGCGTCATCGAGCCCACGAACGACCTCGGCGTGTAGCAGCCGCCGCGCCCCGATGTCGAGGCCCTCTATCCGAGATGAGGCGACCGCCTCGGCGCGAAGCAAGATACGTGCGAGCGCCTCGGTGTCGATCAACGCCGACGCCTCCACGTTCAGCCGAGCGAGCGCTGCTTCGGCCTCGGCGACATCGGCCGCGACATCACCGTCGAGTCCAAAGCTGCGCCCAGCGAGAAGATCAGGGACGTAGGCTTGGTAATCGCACGAGCGACGGTCTGCCTTCGTCTGGCCAGCAAGGTCGCGGGTCCAGCGACGGCGAATAACCTTTGACATGGAGCCTCCTTGCGAAAGGTTATCCTACAACCTTCAATACACGGAATCCTTGTTGTCGGATAAACGATGGAATACACGGCCCGCATCCACCACGAAGCCGGCACTTACTGGGCCGCGGTGCTCGAGCTGCCCGGCGTCTTTGCTTCGGGCGACAGCGTCGATGAGCTGCTCGATGGCTTGAAGGAAGCCGTCGCGCTCCACCTCGGCGACGGCGAGAACAGCGCCACCGAGCTCTCCGAGCTCAAGCTAGCCGTCACCGCGTAGCCGGGCCAGGTCGGCTGAAAATCTCCGCGTTCGAGCCGCGTCGGCTGCCAGAGCGACGACCGCCGCCTACGGTTGCTGTCGTATACGTCGTATACCACGTCACCTTAGGTGATACTGTGATGCTCGCATCTGGTTTGCATTGTCGTTGTTGCTGCTCGCGTCGTCTTGATCTTGTTCTTGGTCTTCGTCTTGGTCTTGGTCGTCTGAGTCGTTGTCCTCCTTTTCTTGGTCCTGATCGTTTAGTCGTCACTTGATCGTCGTCTTGTCGTCTCGTCTCGGTTGTCGTGGTCTAAGTCGTCTTGGCTCCGTGATCGTGGTGTGGCGCCACAGCCGGCGCAGCGAGCAAGGCGCTCCAACTTGCCCGGCTATCCCCCGCGGCGACCGCACGGTGCCCTTACCGCAGGCAGGGCACGCCTCCCGCACTCGCAAACGCGCGCTCGCCGGCCGCTGTCGCAATCACGCGCGGGAGCGACACTCCGGCTGGCATACGATGGCGAGAGGATGAGTCGAGCGGTCCTTGTCACCGGGGCCTCGCGCGGGATCGGCGCCGCGATTGCACGCGCGTTCGCGTCGGCCGGTGATCGGATCGGTGTCCACTTCGGGAGTAGTGCGGCGATGGCCGAGGAGGTCGCGGGCTCGCTGCCGGGCAACGGGCACATCGTCGTCGGCGCGGATCTCGCTGATGCGGCAGCCGTCAAGCGGATGGTCGACGCGGCCGCTGACGGACTCGGGGGTCTGGACGTGCTCGTAAACAACGCGGGCGTCTTCCGGCCTCATCCCGTCGCCGAGACCACCTACGAGGAGTGGCAGCACGCCTGGCGGTTGACGATCGACGTGAACCTTGTCGGCGCGGCGAATGCCTCGTGGTGCGCCGCGCAGCACATGATTCGGACCGGCGGCGGCAGCATCGTCAACATCTCCTCGCGCGGGGCATTCCGTGGCGAACCGAAACAACCCGCCTACGGGGCGAGCAAGGCAGGGCTCGTCGCGCTTGGCCAATCCCTTGCGCGGGCGCTTGGACCGTACGGGATCTCCGTTACCTCGGTCGCGCCAGCGCTCGTCGACACCGACATGGCTGCTGAGAACCTCGCGGGAGAACGCGGTGCACAACGCCGTGCAGAAAGCCCGCTCGGTCGCCTCGCGACGCCCGAAGAGATAGCGGCCGCCGTCTTGTACCTAGCCTCGCCACAAGCCGCGATGGCCAGCGGCACAGTCCTCGACATCAACGGCGCGTCCTACCTGCGAATGTGATCAGGCCTGCCGCTTGGCGCGAAAGGGAGCACTCTCTTGACGCTCGCTTTGGCACGCGTTTGCGGGCGCCTGATCCGGCCGGAGCGGAGCGCCTGCTGGTCGTCCGATGCAGTAGCCGCCACGCGCGATCCATCCAGACGCTGGTTAGCGCGTGAACGGAACACGCGGTGGCGGTGCACGCTTTGTTGGTGAAGCGATCGCGCTTGACTTTCCACTTGGTGGAGGGCTGATGATNNGGGTGGCATGACGATCGGCGAGCTTGCAGCGCGTACCGGGTTGTCGGTGCGGACCCTGCGCTTCTATGCGGACGCGGGAGTGCTGCCGGAAGCGGGACGCACCGAAGCGGGGTACAGGTTGTTCGCTGCTGACGCGGTGGCGCGGGCGCGGCTCGTGCGGACGCTGCGCGAGCTCGGCGTTGGACTGCAAGACGTCAAACGAGTACTCGCCGCGGACGTCTCACTCGCTGAGGTTGCCACGGCACACGCGAGCGCGATCGACGCTCAGATCCGCACACTGCGGCTGCAGCTGGCGGTGCTGCGCGCGGTCGCCCGATCCACCGAACCGAAGGAGCTCGAGCTGATGACCTACCTGACCAAACTGACCGTGGAGGAGCGCCGTCGCATTCTCGACGACTACCTTGATGCCGTCTTCGACGGTGAACCAAACCCGGTGGCTGACCGGCTGCGTTTGGGAGCGCCAGATCTGCCTGATGATCCAAGCGCCGAGCAGGTTGCGGCCTGGGTTGAGCTCGTCGAGCTACTGCGTGACCCCCACTACATCGAGGCGAGCCGCCGCATGGTCGGGCCGGGACGGATCGAGGCCGCTGAACCCGAAGGCGTCCAGCTGCCGGTTGAGGCGCTCAGCGAGCGCGTGCGCTGCCGTGCGTGCGGGCATCGATCCTGCCTCCAAAGAGGCGCTCGCGGTGATCGAACGCGTCGAGGCATCAATGCCGGACGCCGGGGACCGAATCGCGCTCGCCGAACGGATCGACGCGTTTACCGACCGCCGCGTGTTTCGCTACTGGGAGCTCGTCGGCATCATCAACGGCTGGCCCGACGCTCGCCGCGCAGCGAACGCGGGCAGGGCAGACACATGGGAGTGGTACGCCCAAGCACTGCGAGCGCACGCATAAACCGTGTGACACAGACACTCTGAGGCACGAGCCGCCCGCTCACCCCTGCGGACGACCAGCGGGCGCGTCGCTCCCGCGCGACCAGGCTCTGCAACCGGCGCCAAAGCGAGCGTCGACAGAGTGCTCCCTTTCGCGCATTCCGACAGCGCGTTCCGACCGCGAACCACTGCTGCTTCTGGCCAAGGCGGCAGTGAAGTGCGGCCGTCAAACGGCGACACGGCGCTCGGTTCTGAGAGCGCCACGCTCGGCACGACCGTCGCTAAGTCCCATTACGCTGCGGAGATGATGCCCGGTCGTGAGACGGAGATCTGGCGTATGAAAGATGGGCGCGCTTGGCGGGTCGGCTTGGATGCCGAGATCGCGTGGATACGGGAGAACACCGAGCCTGGGCTCCGGATCACCTCCGCGATCCCAGCGCTGTTCGCGGCCTACGCCACGCTGGAGCTGCCGGGCACCGGCGGGCACGATCCGGCGTCGTGGTTTGAGGATCCGGATCGCCACGCAGCGGGTGTGCTCGCCGTCCTGAGCGAGCACACAGAGGCACAGCCCTGGTGGCTGGGGTACCTGGAAACCGGGGCTCGCGCCGAAACGATCTTCTACGACGTGCCCAAGGTGAGCCTGTACTCCGGCTGGCGCTACGTGCTCATTGAAGCCGGGCCTGAGCAGGCGGGAAGCTGGCGGGCGTATGGCCTCCGGAAAGGCCGTCTTCCAGACCTGATGTTCGCGACGGATCGCTCGTGGCTCGTCTCGACGTTGTGGGACGACGACTGGACATGCATAGGTGGGTCCAGGGACCTGGTTGACTCCTTCCTAAGCCATCCGAATCTGCGACACCGAGTCCGTCACGTTGATCCCGCGGCAGAGGACGCGACTCCGCCGGGGCACACGGCGATCTGATCACGGTCCGCTGGAAGCTCCCAGAGTTCCCCAACCGCGTGATCTCGGCGCTGCTGCGTATCGGGGCATGAAAATGTCGTTGAGGTTGCTGGTGTGGTCGGTCCGGGTTTAGGCTCGGGCGTACTGGGCCAGGGGCCTTGGGAGAACGCATGTTGGGCAGGCCGGTTTGCGCGATGGGCTTCGAGCCCGTGCTTTATCAGTGGCCGCCCCTGCGACTTACGCGGTTGTGCCGTGAGCACGTATCGGTCGGTGTCGTTAGCCCGCAGCTCTCCCGTTCGGGTATTCGAGATGCGTTGGAGGTGTGGTGGTGAGAGCGGTCGGGTTGGACATTCACCGCGATTTCTGCGAGGTCGCGATCATGGAGGCCGGCGAGCTGCGGTCCGTCGGTCGCGTTGACACTTCGCCGGCGGCGCTGGAGTTGTTCGCCGGGAGCCTGGCGCCGGATGATTGGGTCGCGTTTGAGGTGCGCGGCAACGCGGCGGAGATCGCCCGGATCATCGAGCCGCACGTCGCCCGCGTTGTCGTGGTGAGCCCGTCAGACACCGGGATTCGCCAGGCGCGGGCGAAGACCGATCGGTTGGACGCGCGGACGTTGGCGCGGCTGCTCGCCGCCGGCTCGCTTGACGCGGTGTGGATAGCGGACGAGCGCACCAGGGTGATGCGCCGGAGGCTGGCGCGTCGGGCGCAGTTGATGGGGGCCCGGTCGCGCTGCAAGAACGAGATCCATGCCGTGCTAATCCGGCGCCTGATTCCTCGTTCGCAGGTCAGTGATCTGTTCGGCCAGGCCGGCCGGCGCTGGCTTGGCGAGCTCGAGCTGCCACTGGAGGAACGCGAGAGCGTCGACGCGGGAATGCGCCAGATCGAGTTTCTCGAGCGTGAGCTCGCTGACGTCGACCGCCTCGTCGCCCTCGACGCGCTGGGATGGGCGCAGGCCAAGCGACTGATGAGTGTCCCCGGCGTGAACGTGATCTGCGCCGCGTCGTTTCTCGCGGCGGTCGGTGACATCAGTCGGTTCAAGGACCCGCGCAACCTCGTCGGCTACCTCGGCTTGGATCCGAAGGTCCGCCAGTCCGGCCCCGGCTCCGGCACCAGCGGCCACATCTCCAAACAAGGCTCAGCCTCGGCACGCTGGGCGCTCGTCGAGGCGTCTTGGAGCGCGGTCCGCCAACCCGGGCCGATGCGCGCGTTCTACCAGCGCGTGCGCGCGCGCCGCGGCCACCAGATCGCGATCGTCGCCGCCGCCAGAAAGCTCGCGTGCCTGTTCTGGTTCCTGCTCACCCGCGAACAGGACTACGCCTACGCCCAACCCTCTCTGACCAAGAAGAAGCTGCGCCGCCTGGAGATCGCGGCCGGCGCCCCGAAATACCAGGGCCGCTCGAACATCTGGTCAACCAACAACGCGATGCGCGAAGCCGAACGGGCCCTCGCCGAACAAGCCGAACACGCCTACAAAAACACCGTCCGCGACTGGCAAGCAGCCCAGGCCAAGAAGCCGGCGGTGGAGGTGGGCGCGAGTGCGACAAAGGGGCGCGCATCAAACAAGCCCTCGAAGGGCAAAGCCGCGCGGCAGACCACAAGCCCCTGACGTCTGCGCTTCGCTACGTCAGTCACTCACGCCCACCCAAACGATCCCACCACACGACATCCGACGCAACCCCACTTGACTTTCATCGGTCGCGCGATGCGACACTGTCAGCCGGGCGCGTAGGCTGAGTTGGGAGATGCTCCTGCTTCTTCTAATCGCGTGGCCGGCGATCGAGATTTTCGTTCTCATCGAGGTGGGAGACGCGATTGGTTGGCTTCTCGCGGTCGTGGTCTTGCTCGGGACCTCGGTGCTCGGCGCGCAGCTGCTGCGCATTCAGGGACGTTCGGCAATCGAGCGCGTTTCGCTCGCGGTCTCCGAGCATCGGCCTCCGGCCCGTGCCGCGATCGACGGCCTACTCGGATTCCTCGGCAGCGTGCTGCTTGTGATCCCCGGGTTCGTTTCCGACGGGCTCGGCGCCTTGCTCTTGCTTCCGCCCACCCGAGCACTCACGCGCCGGTGGCTCTCACGCCACTATGGCGGCCGCGCCATGAGGTTCGTCGCGACCACAGGACGCTTCGCATCACGCGATCGCGGCCGGCGGCCTGGCGACGTCGATTCAACGGCCGTCGATGACGACCGACCCCAGCTAGACCGCTGAAATTCACCGTTCGTCGCGCTGTCCCTCATCGCGCCGAGCGACAGCCTAGGGAGCTTTCCTCAGGGCATGATAGCATTTTGTAAGCATGCCAAACGTTCTTGTCCGCGATGTTCCGGAGGATGTCCACGCGGCACTGCAGCGTCGTGCTGAGCGCCAGGGCCAGTCGTTGCAGCAATACTTGGCCGGGGAGCTGACGCGGCTCGCCGAGCGCCCAACGCTTGGTGAGGTGCTCGATCGCATCGAGCGCCGGCGCGGCGGCACGGTCGGCTTCGCGCAGGCGGTCGAGGANNCGTCGTCGACGCGGCGGTTCTCGTCAACGTGCTCGCCGACGATGCAGCGAATGGTCGGCGCGCTCGCGCGGAGTTGCGCGCCGCTGGCGATGTCGCAGCGCCGGACCTGGTCGACGTCGAAACGGTCGCGGTGCTGCGCCGGCACTGGCTGGCAGGCACGCTGTCCGCGCGCAGGTTCGCAGCGGCGATCGAGGACCTCGAGACGCTCGCCATCGACCGTTATCCCACGTTGGGGCTTATGCGCCGTGCTTACGAGCTGCGCGCCAACATCAGTGCCTACGACGCCGCGTACGTCGCGCTGGCCGAAACGCTCGGTTGCGAGCTGCTGACCGCTGACCGTCGATTGGCAAACGCGCCCGGCAAACGCTGCGCAGTACGCGTGCTCACCTGAACGCGCCCCCGTCGCGACACGCCTCCTTCTCGCGCAAACCAGCAGCCTGGGTGCGCGTGATGCCGGGACGCCGATCGGCGGACGGCGTCTGAGCAGCGCGGCCCACTAACGCTCGGTGAGAGCCTCGTGTCTCATTCTTAGAGGTCGCCGGGGCGGAGGGTGAGGGTTCTCGGCTGACCGTTCTTGCGGTAGGTGATGGTCACGCCGTCTGAGTGCAGGTCAGTGATCCCGTCGGTGACCCCGTCACCAGGC
Organism: Solirubrobacterales bacterium; assembly: GCA_003157595.1. Taxonomy (GTDB): domain Bacteria; phylum Actinomycetota; class Thermoleophilia; order Solirubrobacterales; family Solirubrobacteraceae; genus Palsa-513. The sequence continues at coordinate 2,263 of PMKB01000095.1, read as the reverse complement.
GCGATGTCGATTTCTCGATCGCCGTTTGAGCCGCTCGGGGCGTACAGCACGCTCATCTGCACGCTGTCGCCGGGAGGGATTCCGTCTTCGACCCACACGAACCAGCCGGTGGTGGTCATCGCGAACGGAACCGCGAAAGACGGCGAGAGTTGTGGGACAGGGCCGTCCACGGCGGTCAGGGCAGAAGACCGAACCGCGACGTAGTAGCCGCGCCTGCCGGTTCTCACGTTGAAGCTCTCGATGATCCCGGTGTCCTGGCTCAACGTGGGGCCGGGCCCTTCGTAGGTCCCGATCACAAGCCAGGACCCCAACGCACGATACCCTGGCTCGTTATCGGTCAGCCCGTGATGCAGAGGAATCGTGAAGACGAGGCTGTCGCGGCCGCTCGATCGTGAACAAGCCCGCAGATAGCCGCGGTCGGTCGTGAACCGTTGCATCACCAGCACGTCCTGCGACGCGAACGCCGTCTTATAGCCGGCAGGCACGTGACAGTGCCCCAACGACAACCCCGCCTGCAACCGACGAGGGGCAGACCGCCCCGCCGCGCTAGCGACCGCTGGCGCTCGCGCCACCGTGGACGGCGCGAGCGCCAACGCCGCGAGCAGCAGCCCAGCGGCAGCGACCACGCCCGGCGCGACGTGAAGCGACGCCTTCTTGATCCGCATGCTCACCAGCTCCTGCCCATCATCGCGGTGCTTTCGCGACCGCCGAGCATCCGGGGAAACCCGCTTCCGCCCTGCAGGCGGACGACAGATCCCGTCGACACGCCTGCACGCAGGCTCTTCTTTTCGCATGGATCCACCCACGGCCGCGCTGCTCCTAATCGCGTTGCTGCGACAACCGGACGTGGTGGCGGCTCGCCCTCTGCGCTTGTCTTAGCCGACGCCTGTGGTGCACCCATGCCCGATGCTCGTCTCGCCGGCGGTCACGGCGCCGCGGCGTTTGAACGTGCGCTTTGCGGTCTGCACGACTTTCGGCCCGTGCCATGTGTATGTGATGTTGGTCTCCTGCCACCAGCCGTTGATGGTCGGGCCGATGTTCTCGTAGGCGCGCTGGATGAGGCGTGGCGGGTTCCCGGGCAGGCAGTTGAATCCGGCCCTGGCTGCGGAGTCGCCGCCGTAGTCGAGTGTGACTCCAGCGGGAACGAGCCGGCCGTCGTGGTAGCCGTAGGCGCCGCCGTTCGCGCCGCTTGAGATCCTGCCCACCTCGAGAAAGATCTCGCTGCCGGGATCGTCATTGACGTGGGCGACGGCGTCGATCGCCGCTGCCCTGGTCTGTGTGATTCGCGTGGACACGCTGGTGCCGTTGGCGAGGACGACCTTCAGGAACGCTGCCTTGGCCCCGAACTCACGTCGCAGGCTTGGCGGGATGCCCGGGTAGCTGGCTGGGTGCTGGCGGCTCAGGCGCGAGTAGACGATTATCAGGTCGGGTCGGCCGTCGCCGTTGACGTCGGCACGCCTGACGCTCACACATCCTGAGCGCGCCGGCAAATAGGGGTTCGGTGTGGCGAGCGGGCATGCGTCTGTCTCGACGCCGTAGCCGTTGGGCTGTGTGGCTGGGGCACCTGGGAACGCGCTGCTCGCACTGGCGTGACCGCTGCCAGGTCCGGAGCCCGACGGCTGCCCGTCTGCGTAGCGGCCCGTCCCGCCACCACCTCCACCACCCGCCACGCCTGCCAGTAGCAGCCCGGCAGCGACCGCAGCGGCGACGAGAACAACGCCGGTCAGGCGATGGCGTCGCTGGCGTGCGCGAGCGTCCTCGATCACGCCCGCCTCGGGCACAGACTCTGGTGTGGACGGCCAGGCGGGAGGAGTCTGGACAACGACCATGGTCATGTACTACCCTAGATAGCGCAATGTTGGATGTCAAGATCGACCGCGACGACCCGGCCCTTCTGCACGAGCAGGTCGCCGCGCAGATCCGCCAAGCGATCGCGGCCGGCGAAGCCAACCCCGGCGACAGGCTCCCTCCGGCACGACATCTCGCAGCCGTGATGGGCGTCAACACCAACACCGTCCTCCGCGCGGTCCGCCTCCTGCGCGACGAAGGCCTACTCGAACTCCGCCAAGGTCACGGCATCCGCGTCACCGGCACCCCCGAACGCAGCGCCCTCATGGACAAAGTCGCCGAACTCGTGCAGCTCGGACGCCGCTCCGGACTCACGCGGACAGAGCTCGTCCGCCTGATCGAAACCGCCCCCTAACCGGCCGGGACGGCGACCTGGGCGCGCTGCTGCGTTCGCGTTAGGCCGCTGAAAAAGTGG
>PMKB01000145.1 GCA_003157595.1 Solirubrobacterales bacterium | reverse complement strand
ATGCCCCGAGATGCGAGCGCGTGCTCACGTATTCCATCCGCTCCTGCTTCCGCTTGCCTGCACGGCGTCTCAATACACACCGCAACGGGCCACACGACAAGGCCGAGGCCGTAGCTCGCGTGCCTGGCTCGTCGAAATACCCCGCGACGATCCGCGGCCGCGCGCCCACACAACCGTCCTGCGACGCTCATGGACCCTCAGATTCGCCTCCTCAGCGACCCCTTTCAACGCCGAATTGCGACAATATTGCGACCACAGCCAAGCCAAACATCACAGATGCGCAGGTATTTCCTCGAAGCGGGATACGGGAATCGAACCCGTCTCTCGAGCTTGGGAAGCTCGCGTTCTACCGATGAACTAATCCCGCCGGATCGCCCGGGATCGTATCGGTCTAGGGTTTGGGCGGTGCGGCGCAAGCTCGTGCCAGCGATCGTCGTCGCCGCCGCCGCGGCGGCCGTCGGCCTGCTCGTCTACGGGCTCACTCAGCAGGGCGCGAGCCGCGCCCTGGATGAGGCGCTGGCCGCCGGTCGCCACCCCGCGGCGCCGCAGGCGGCACGTTTGCTGCCGACGCTCGATCGCGCCGGCGGCGCGCAGGCGTCGCTGGCGCGCTGGCGCGGGAAGGTGGTGGTGCTGAACTTCTGGGCGTCGTGGTGCTCCACCTGCACCGCCGAAGCCGTGCTGATCGAGCGGGCGCAGCGCCAGCTCGCTTCCAGCGGCGACGGAACGGTGCTCGGGATCGACTACAAGGATCTCAGCACGGGTGCGCAGCAGTTCATCGGCAGTCATGGGCTGAGCTACCCCAACCTGCGCGACATCGACGGGTCGTTCGCGGCGGCCTACGGCACCGACGCCCTGCCGGAGACCTTCGTGCTGAACCGCCGCCTTCAGGTCGTCGCCATCTCACGCGGCGAGATCACCGAGCAGTCGTGGCTCACGCACTGGATCGACGCGGCGGCCCGCACGTGAGACGCGCCGCACTCAGCGCGGCGCTCGCGCTGGCGCTGGCCGCCGCGCCGGCGGCCGCCGTGACACCGCGCACATCGCTCGTAGCGATCGAGCAGCAGGTGATGTGCGTCACCTGCGGCATCCCGCTGCAGGAGGCCGACTCGCCGGCCGCGCAGCAGGAGAAGGCCTACATCCAGCACCTCGTCTCCGCCGGTGACAGCGTGAGCAAGATCAAGGCCAAGCTCGTCGCGCAGTACGGCGACGCCGTGCTCGCGCTGCCGCCCGACCGGGGCTTCAACGTCGCGTTCTACCTCGTCCCGATCGCCGCCGTGCTGCTGGCGCTGGTGATTGTGGCGCTGCTGCTGCCGCGCTGGCGGCGCAACCGCCGCGCCTCACCCGCGCCCGGCTCGGCGGAGCCGCTCAGCGCCACCGACAGCGCGCGGCTCGACGCGGACCTCGCCCGCTTCGAGCGCTGATCACATCTGCGCCGGCGCGCTGACGCCGAGCAGATCGAGCGCGCGTGCGATCGTGCGCCGGGCCGCGAGCGAGAGCGCGAGCCGCCAGGACTCCGTCGCGCGCGGCTCCACGCCGAGCACGTGGCAGTCGCGGTAGAAGGCGGTGAACTCCTGCGCGAGCTCGAGCGCGTAGGAGGCGACGCGGTGCGGCGCCCGGCGCTCCGCGGCCTCGGCCAGTTCGCCCGGGAAGGCCAGCAGGCGGCGCAGCAGCGCACGCTCGGAGGCGTGCAGCGGCTCGACCGGCGCGAGCGCCACGAGCGCCGCCGCCACGCGATCGGAGCCGGCCCGCGCGAGGATCGAGGCGATCCGCGCGTGCGCGTACTGCACGTAGTAGACGGGATTCTCGGCGGTCTCGCGGACCGCGAGGTCGAGGTCGAGATCGACCGTCGTGTCGTGCGAGCGGGCCAGCAGGAAGAAGCGCGCCGCGTCGACGCCGACCTCATCGACCAACTCGTCGAGCGTGACGTACTCGCCTTCGCGCTTGGACATCGCCGTGCGTCCCTCGACCCCGAGCAGGTGGACGAACTGCTGGATCACGATCTCCAGCGCGTCCGGGTCCCCCCCGAGCGCGCCGCACACCGCCTTCATCCGCGCGATGTAGCCGTGGTGATCGGCCCCCCAGACGTAGACGAGGCGGTCGTAGCCGCGCGAGCGCTTGTCCTCGAGGTAGGCGATGTCGGAGGTGAAGTAGGTGTGCTCGCCGCTCGAGCGCACGAGCACGCGATCCTTGTCGTCGCCGTGGGCGCTCGTGCGCAGCCACAGCGCACCGTCGTTCGTGTAGGTCTCGCCGCGAGCCCCGAGCGCGTCGAGCACGCGCTCGACGGCTCCGGTTTCGTGCAGCGAACGCTCCGAGAACCAGACGTCGAAGCGCACGCCGAAACGCTCGAGCGAGGCGCGGATCAGCGCCAGGCACGCGTCGCAGGCCTCGCGCGCAAGCGTCTCGAGGTCGAGCTCGCGCGCCCGCTCCGCCGGCACCAGTCCGTCGACGTAGTCACCGTGGTAGCCGTCTGGCGCAACCGGCTCGCCGAGCGCGAGCGCGCGCACCGACTCGCCGAGCTTGGTCACCTGGCTGCCGTAGTCGTTGATGTAGTACTCGCGCGTCACCTCGTAGCCGCGGTAGGCGAGGATCCGCGACAGCGCGTCGCCGTAGGCGGCCTGGCGCGCATGGCCGATGTGCAGCGGCCCGGTCGGGTTGGCCGAGACGAACTCGACATCGACCGCGCGCGGCGCCTTGAGCGTCGCGGCGCCGAAGCGCTCGTTCGCCGACAGAACCGACGCCAGCGCCTCGACGTACCAGCCGTCGCTCAGATACAGGTTGAGGAAGCCGGGCCCGGCCACCTCGGTCCGCTCGAGCGCTCCGCCGAGGCTCGCCGCAAGCTCGCCGGCCAGCCGCTGCGCCACCTCGCGCGCAGGCGCCCCCAGACGCGGCGCGAGCAGCAGCGGGGCGTTGGTGGAGTAATCGCCCAGCTCGGCGCGCGGCGGAACCTCGAGCTTGACGGACTCCGGCGTGACCTCGACCTCACCGGCCACCGCAGCGGTGGCGGCGCGGATCGCGTCGTGCAGTGTGTCCAGCGGCGTCACCTGCGAGAGCCTATGGCGTGAGCGGGCCTTCCCGCATGCAAGCTCAGTAGTGGTAGGGCTCGCCCGCGATGATCCGGTGCGCTCGGAACAGCGCCTCGAGCAGCACGACGCGTGCGAGCTGGTGCGGGAGCGTCATCGGCCCGAGCGAGAGCCGGTGCTCGGCCGCCGGCAGCTCGAGCCCGTGGGCCCCGCCGATCACGAACACGAGATCGCGGCCGGAGTCCCGGCAGCGCTCGATGAAGCGGGCGAACGCAAAGCTGTCGAACTGCTCGCCGTCGGCCGCCAGGAGCGACGTGAACGCGCCGCGCGGCAGCCTGGCGCCGAGGCGCTGCGCACCCCCGTCGCGGGCGCCCGAATCGCGCAGCTCGATCTGCGACAGGCGCGTGTAATGACCCAGCAGCTTCGCGTAGTGCTCCACGTCGTCAACGTAGGGCGCCCGCAGCCGCCCGATCGAGATCACCACGACCTGCACGGCTGCGATACTAGTTCTCAACGACCTCGAGCCCAGACGGGGAGCATTCGAATGAGCACCGATCCCGCCGGCAGCGATCGCCACATCAACATCCAGGTCTCCCCCGAGATGATGGCCGGCGTCTACGCGAACTTCGCCAACGTCAGCCACTCCGACTACGAGTTCACGATCACCTTCGCGCGCGTCGACCACGAGGTCGAGACCAGCGAGGTCCCGGGCATCATCGTCTCGCGCGTCAGCCTCTCCCCGCGCTTCATGAAGGAGCTGATGACGGCGCTCGAGGACAACTACTCGCGCTGGCAGGCCCGCGAGGGGATCAGGAACCTGCCGGAGTCCGAAGGCTCCTCCGGCGACCTCGAGGAGTAGGCCGCTCGCCGGCTGCGAAGGCGGCCGCGATCCCGATCCGCTCGGCGATCGGCGGGTGCGTGCCGAACAGCGCCGAGAGCCACCGCGGCGGATCCGGGTCCGCGAGGTTCTGGGCGGTGATCCGCTGCTCGAAGGAGATGAACGCATCCGCGTCGCCGGTCAGCTCCAGCGCGAA
>PMKB01000022.1 GCA_003157595.1 Solirubrobacterales bacterium | reverse complement strand
TGCCGCCTACTCCCACGAGGCCTGGCACGCCGAATTCGGCGGCTGCCTCCGCGACTGCCTGCCGCGCTGCAGCGAGTTCCAATACTTCGCCGTGGATGCGAGTAGCCTCCGCGTCGGCTACGTATCCGGCAAGCTCGCTAAGCCTCCCAATGGAGGTGCGAGCGCGCATCGCTTCCTGGCGCGCCGCTTCGGCGTCGGCCTGCGCATTACGCGCTGCTGCGGTCGCAAGCGCCGCGCGTAACTCCTCCATTCGTGTCCGGTCGTCCTCGCTCAGTTCGGTGAATGCGCGAAGCTCCTCAAGGTTCGCCTCGGCGGTAAGCGCCGCAACCCGGCTGTAAGCAGCAGACTCGGGATCAAGTTCCGGGAACGCCGGTTTCTTTCGCTCGAGCGCCGCGACCTCGGCGTCAATGCCGCGTCGCAGCGCGTCTTGAGCGGCCGCAAGGCGCGCAAGCACGACAAGCGACGAAGGCACATACGCCACTGCGTTGCGGGAGTTGAGGTACAGCTCGGCGCAGCGAGCGTCGAAAACCGACAGCGCGTCGAGACCCGTGTCCGGCACCGCGTTCAGGTCGACCTGCTGCGCGCGCCGCACTCCGCCACGGATGTACTCGACCCTAGCCGTCGGACGCTGTCCCGCCTGTGCGTCGAAGACGTTGCCGCGCACACCGGAGTCGCAATCGACGGTGCGGCACACGCGCTTGAGCGCGCCGACGTAGCTGCTCTTGCCGACCGCATTCGGACCGTAGATCACCGTCAACCCCTCCTCGGCAAAGACGATCTCCTGATCGTCTTCAACTACGCCGACGCCGCGCAGGTTCCCGACACATACGAGCCGCGTCGTGTCGTCCGGATCTGTCGGCCCCGGCAGATCGTCCAGCGCAATTGCGGTGGGTGCGGGAGCGTCCTCGCCTTCCGCGAGAGCGCTGTGGGCGGCGTAGACAATCCGTCTCGCGTCATCGAGGGTCTCACCCTCGAGCTGTGTAGTCAGCGTCAGCCGCCGCGCGAGATCTTGCTGCCACGCCGGAAGCTCGACGAGCCAAGCGAAGAGCTCGTCCCGGAGCGTCATAATCCCGCGGCGCGGCCAGAGCTCATGGAGCTAGCGTAGCCATGAGCGAGCACATTTCCAATCGCCGCGTGCAGTCGATGGCGTCCGGATGCAGGAGGCCGTGGCTGTGTTGGAACTCGCGCATTCCGACAGCGCCCGGCGACGGGTCTACGGCCCAGCGGGCCCGTATTTCGTCGGCACGGCGGGTCGTCGTCCTGATTGCTCGCGGATCGCCCGGGCGATCTGAGGCCGGCTCGGGGACAGGTGGTAGAGCTGGATCACCAGGGGGTCATGCGCGCGGGTCACGAGCCCCGGTAGGTGACGTTCCGCCGGCTCGACACGATGCGCCGCCAGGTGCAGCACGAGACTCTCTTGCTCGACCCCGAACACCGCAGTCCGCTCCTCGATCGCGATCGTCTCGATGTCATCCCAGCGCAGACGCCGAGCTGGGCGAGTTACGACGATTCCGTCGCCGTCGATTACCAGGACCGGCTTGGCGCTGACCGCCGCGCGGGCGTAGTAGACCGCCGGCATCGCGAAGAGCGCGAACAGCAATACAGCGGCTACGGCGTCGTGTTCTCGCGCCACGGCGTTCACCGCAAGCACCACGAAGAACGCCGCCGTCCCGGCGCTGATCCATCTGCCGCGGCAAACAATCAGAGGCGCTGACTCGCTTGTCGTCGGGGCACTTAGCTCCGCCGCGATCTGTCGGGCTCTGCGTCGCGGGTTGGTCAGAATTGGTGAACATACCGTGGGTTATCGCGCGCTCGAGCAGCACGCCCGCGCGCCCCTAATGCGATGGCGCCCTGCTCGGGGCATCTCTCCCCTACCCCGGATGCGACCAGGCCGCGCTCCGCCTCCGGCTCTTTGGCAGCGTGCTGTCAAGCGCCGACATCGGCCTCGATCCGCGAGACTGCCGGCCGACCGGATCCTGAGGAAACATCGGGCTTGATGGGTCGTGCGCCAGATTTGCGCGCCGACTGCGAAGCGAGAGTTTGCCACGCCAACCGGGATGCTTCTGCCGCCTGGCTTTTAGGCAGGCTTTCGGTCGGGGCCCATTATGGGTCGTTCAGCCTATGTTCCCGGGCGCCACCCGAGCAGCGCGACACGACTATTGACACCCTTCAGGCCTCGTGCTGCGCTCGCACGCTCGCGCGTCCTTTACTGGGCCCGACCTGTCGTGTATTACGCTGGCCGAACGCCATGCCGCCCTGGCGTAACCGCCTTCTCGATGAAAGGAACGCACATGCCTTTGTTTTTCGATCCGCAGCTAGCCGAGATGGTAGAGGCAAGAGTGCAAGCGCTAGTGCACGAGCAAATCGTGCTGGCGCTCGAAGGTCGCGGCGTGCCGTCTGCGGCGGCGAACGCGCTGGCAACGGCCCAGCTAAATGAACAAGCGCAAGCCCACAAATAGTGATGATTGCCCGGCGGCGACGAAACGCCTAGATTCAGCCACGACGGTCTCCAGTGGAGAACCTGCAGAACGCCGGTCGCTTGTCCTCAGGCTTGCGCGAGAGTGTGCTTCGCCGCATGTCGTGAAGTCTGCGACGCGCGCAAGGATCAGTACACCCAGACCGTGCTGCTCAACTTCCTCGGGCTGAGCTGGCCACACGTGTCGGTCGCAACGCGCACCAAGACCTTCCAAGGCCACCACGGCTTTTCGAACGGAACAGCGCGGCGTAGCTAGTCCATCAGCTAAGTGGCTAGGGCCTCGCGCAACGAGCAGTCCCATATGACAAGGAGGATTCAATGACCATGGCTGCGGCCTCGACCGGCAGCATGTCGCTCTCGTCTTCGCAAGGGGTCCTGCTACTGGCCCTCGTCAGCGCCGCAACGCTCGCGGCCGGCCTGGTCGTGATCCTCGGTCGCACCAAGGTAACGGGCGACCCGACCGCGCAAGGCGGATCGGTGATCCGCAGCTGGATCGCAATATCGCTGGTGATCGGGCTGCTCATCTTCTGCGCAGCCGCGTTCCTCATAAACGACACCTCCCTACGGAGCACGCTCTTCGGCGGCCTGGTAGCGAGCGTCGGTGCCGCAGTCGCCTTCTACTTCTCATCAAAGACCGCGGACCAGGCGCGCACCGACATCCTCAACGCCGCAGTCGCGATGTCTCAAGGCGCCACCGCGCCGACCGCCTTCTCCCAGCTCACGCCGCCAGCCGCGCAAGTCAACACGGCCTATGCGTATCGATTTGTGGCCAACGGGCAGCCCGCGCCGATCTACCAACTTGCAAACGGGCAGCTCCCCGCCGGCCTGACCCTCGCCGCCGATGGAACGTTGCAGGGGACACCCACAGCAGCGAACACTTATAGGTTCTCGATCAGGGCAACCAACTCCCTGGGCTCATTCGCCAGCCCCAACCTCAACGTGGTCGTAACCTAATCCCGAGCTGCCCGGTCGCGGCGAGGAGGGCGCTGAATGCCGGCGGTAGAGAACGTCGGTGAGCCGTGTGCAGGAGAACCGCATGCACGGATCGATGGGCGGCGCGAGCAAACCAGTGTCAGTCGGCCACGCTGCGCGACACCGGGCGCCTCTCGCTTACCCGAAAACCCTCCGGCTCAGTCCCCTGTCGGAGGAAGCGAGAATCTCCCGACGTCGGGAGAAGCTGCAGCCACCCGACGAAACGACTATGACCAAGGCGGCGTCGCCAGCATAGCTCAATCCAAAGTGGCCGTCGCTGTCAGCTCCTTTGGCGGCCGCGTCATCGTGCTTGGTGGCGCCCGTCGGGGGCTAAGGTGTGGGCGCGTGCGTCGTCAGCGGTCTGATGCGGAGTTGTTGGTTGCGGCGCGGGAGGACGCGGAGGCGTTTGGCGAGTTCTACGATCGCCACATCGCGAAGGTGCTCGCGTTCTTTCGCCGGCGTGTCCCCAATCCCGAACTCGCGATGGACTTGGCCGCGGAGACCTTCGCTGCGGCGCTTGGCTCGCTGTCGAACTACATACCGGGGGAGGAGCCGGCGACGGCGTGGTTGTTCGGGATCGCCCGTCACCGTTGGGTCGATGCGATCCGTCGTGGGCGGGTCGAGGATCGCGCGCGGCGGACGCTTGAGATGCAGCGACTTGTGGTCGATGACCATGCGGTGGCAGTGATTGAGCGTGTCGCCGCGGGTGGTGCGCTGGATTTGCTCGAGGTGTTGCCGGATGATCAGCGCGACGCGTTGGTCGCGCGTCATCTCGATGGTCGCGCGTACAGCGAGATTGCCGCCGAGTTGAGGTGTTCGGAGAGCGTGGTGCGTAAGCGCGTGAGCCGCGGTCTGACGTCGTTGAGAAAGGTTGCGCAGCGGTGGGCGAGCGATGACTGATCCGATACGGAAACTGAGGCGAGAGCTTGTCGCTGCTGCACGCCGCGAGGCAGCCCGTACCCGCGATCCGTTGGCGGGATCGCGACGCACACGCGGTGTCGCCGGCAAGGGTCGCAAGACGCTCGTGCTGGTGTTGTTGTTGGTGGCCGCGTCCGGTACGGCGGTCGCGGCCACCCAACTGTTCGGTCCTCCCGTGCATCCGGGGCCAGTGGTGCTCGGCGGTCCCAAGCCCGGGTCGGTCGTGCTCGCGCCGCTGCGCGTGCGCGATCCGGCTGGCGGTCTTCCGTGGGGGGTTCGCATCTACACGCCCCGCCGCAGCGGTCCCGCGGCTCACTCCCCGTTGAGTTGCGTGCAGATCGGCCGGGTGCTCAACGGACGGCTGGGCGTGATCGGCGAGGACGGCGCGTTCGACAACGACGGGCTGTTCCACGTGCTGCCCGTCGAACCGTTGGCGAAGTGCGTTCGCGCCGCGTGGTTCGCGTCGTTCCCGGGCTATACACCGGCCAGCGCGTTTACCGGTCACGGATCATGCGCAGCACCCCCGCCGGGCGCCGCCGACCCAACGACGAAACGGACCGCGCGGGCCGCTGGTGGCTCGCGTGCCTGTGCGATTGCTGATCTTCGGCTGGTTGTATACGGGGTGGCGAGGCCGCACGCAACGATTGTGCGCTTGGCCAGCACGTCTGGCGTGAGAAATGAGCGTTTGGTTGCCGGCGACCACGGCGCGTTCATCTTCGTCTTGACTGCCGCTGGCGTGGACGCGAGCCGCGCGCATCTACGAGTCACGTTCGGGTACTGACGGCCGATCGCTCGAGGGCGGTGTGCCCGTGCGGCGGTCGGAGTCTGCGCGGCGCTGGTCCGCGCGTGAGCGTGGCAGGCTGCACGCGCCCGGTTCGCAGAGCAGCGGTCACAAACTGGCGGCTCGCGCGATATTCGGTGCGTATGGGGGACGAAGGTCTTCAGACAGTTCTCAAACCGGCTCGATCGACGACGGGACAGGCAGGCGTTGCCGTTGACGCCTGGATCGAGGACCAAGCTCCGTCGGCCGCTCGGACCCCGCGCGCGGGGGTGGGCAGCGCGGTCGAGTTGTCGCCGGTCGGTTGGGTGCCTGCGGGCGCGATCGGCGTCAAGCGCTGGATCATCTACGGCAAACGGTTCGCACGGCTGAGCAGCGCGAGCAACTGGTGGATCGGCGACTGGATGCGCTATGGCAACGAGCGCTACGGCGAGAAGTACGGTGCCGCGGCGAAGGCAACCGGCTATGACCGCCAGACGCTGATGAACATGGCCTACGTGGCGTCGCGCTTCAGCGTCGAGCGACGCCGGTGCGGCGTGTCGTGGAGCCACCACGCTGAGCTGGCTGCGCTCCCCGTCACCGAGCAAGACTCCTGGCTCGATCTCAGCGAGCGCGAGCACCTGACGGTTCGAAGCCTTCGCGACGAGGTCAGACGCGGGCTCAGCGCTCCACGCAAGTCGAACCCTCCGGCCGACGGCCAGGTTGTCATCGCCAAGCCCACGGGCCGCGCATGCCCGTATTGCGGCTGCCCGATGCCCCCGGGAGGCCCTGCAGCCGTCACCAATCCATTGGCGCACGCGCCAGAATTACGACAACTCTACGAGCCGCGGTTCGGTGCCGTGGTTCGACTCGAGTGCGACCTGCCGCTGCGACTGCGCTATGTCGCACGCGCTCGGGCGCGTGCGACTTTCTTGACCTGGAGTGTGCAGCGTATCTAGGTTGCAAGACACCCCAGACACCACGGCCCGAGGAACCCCGTGCCAGCGACAGACGCCTCATGACCGGCTCGCCGCTCCTGCCGAAAGGCCCGGGAGGAAGGCGCCATCGGCGGGGTCGCAGCAGGTACGCCGCGCTCCTCGTTGTCGCCGGGACGCTGGCCGCCAGCCTGATGCTGCTCGCGACGCGGCCTCCCGGCGACGCGTCGGCATACAGTCAGGCCTACAACTGCGAGACGTTCATCGGGAAGTCGACCTGTCACCTCACCGCCGGCAGCTGGTACGCGATCACCAACGTTGGCGCAACCAACTACGACGCCTCAGGCGACATCTGCGCCGAGTACGGGCAACAAGCCTCGACCTTGGCCTGCGCGCTCGGCGGCTACAGCATTCTGGAGTGCGGCTCAGCCGTCTACGAGTACGGCGTCAGCGAGACCTATCTCGGTGATAACGACAACATCTCCGGCCACGAAGACAACAACAGCAACTGCAGCTGACCACGCGAACAACTCACCACATCGACCGACCAGATGCGCAATGACGCAGACGACCGACGAGCGATGACCGCGCGGTCCGGGCGACGACGCAGCGCTAGGCGCCGGCTGCTCCAGCTCGCTGCGGTGATCGCGACGTCGGCGGGAGTCGCCTACGCCATAACTGCGGCGTCCGCGACCGCGATCCCGCACTTTAGGGTTCGTCCGCTTGCAAAGGTGTTCGCCGTACTGCACGACGCGCAGCGCGGCGACGCGGGATCCGCCCCTCGAGATGCAATCGGCGACGCGAACTCCACCGTCATCGCCGGGACGTTTACGACCGGCGACAGCGTCTACGTCGCAACACTCGAAAGCGGCGCTATCTGCCTCGTCGACCAAGAACCCGTCGCGCCGACCAGCGTCGTACCGAACACCACAGTCGGCCTGACCGCGGTTGCCTGCGCACACGCAGCCCAAGCCGAACAAACCGGCACCGGCATCGCGACACCCTCGATCGACGGCTCCGACGCTCGAATCACGCTCCTCCTACCCAACGGCGTGCAAACCGTCCTCTTCGCCACGGCCAACGGCACCACGAACACCCAGGCCGTCGTCGACAACGTCGCGCAATACGCCGCCCCGAACCTCAGCTCCGCCACTTTCATCACACCCGCCGGCCAGCAAGTCAGCGACGCCGTGCCCACGACACTCACCCCGAACTGACCGACTCGCGTACGCAGAGTGTTTGGAGAGTTGTGGGACCGACGCGTGAGCATCCGTGACGCGTTTAGTACCGACGGGCCACTCAACTATGCAGGGTCGATCCCGGCGCTTGACTCCAGGGCGAGCCGGACGCAGAACGTGCGCGTGGAGTTGCCGGGGCGCACGGCCGCGCCATCGGCGAGGCAAGGCAGCTCCGGTTTCGCTCACACCGGCCGATGCAGGCGTGCTTACACGCTCGGCCGTCTGCAGTGCACGTCGTCGCGTCGTCGTGGGCTCGCCCGCGAGGACGCTCACGTCCGAATCATTGGCCGGCGGGCCGCTACCGGGCGTGTGTCTTTGTGCTCCAGCGTTCGAGCAGACGCAGCCAGACTTCGCTGCGTGTCGGGAAGGCCGGGACGGCTTCTCGCAGTAGCGCCATTGGTATCTCGCCGACGAGGGCGATTGTCGCGGCCTGCAGCCATTCCGCAACCTCGGTGCCGGTGAATGTGGCTCCGACGATGATGGAGCGATCCTCGTCAACCACCAGGCGCGAGGTGCCGGGGGTATTGCGACCGTGAAAGCTTGCGCCTGCGGTGTCGGACGTCGCGACGTCGTACGCGCGGGCGTTGATTCCGCGGTCCTTGGCGCCCTGGAGCGTGAGCCCGACCGCGGCGACCTGCGGGTCGGTGAAGATCACGCGCGGCGCGCCATCATCGTCGCGCGTTGCTCGCGCCTCGCGGCCGGCGATCACCTGCGCGGCCACGCGCGCCTGGTAGGTCCCCATGTGCGTGAGCAGCGAGCGTCCGTTCACATCGCCGACGGCGAAGAGCCACGGCAGTCCCGGCACGCGAAGCGTGTCATCGACTTCGATCGTCTCGCCCGGCTTGAGGCCGACGGTCTCAAGGCCCAAATCGTCGGTGAGCGGCCGGCGCCCAACCGCCACGAGAATTTCCTCCGCCTCGACGCGTTGGCCGTCGCTCAACTCGACCTTGACGATCCCTCCGGCGCGATCGACCGACTCCGCCTTCACCCCGAGGCGGATGTCGATGCCCAGTTCGCGAAACGCCGCTCCCAACTCCAAGGCGGCAAAGGGCTCCTCGCCCGAAACGAGCCGATCGAGTGCCTCCACGATCGTCACGCTGGCGCCGAGCTCGCGGTACGCCTGCGCCATTTCGACGCCGACCGCACCACCGCCAAGCACCAGCAGACTGGCGGGGATCTTTCGCGCCGTGGTGACCTCGCGGTTGGTCCACGGTCTCACCGCCGCGAGACCCTGGATCGGCGGGACCGCGGCGGCACTCCCGACCGCGACGACGACAGCGCTGCGCGCCTCGTAGCGCTGATCGCCGACACTGACGCATCGCTCGCCGGCGAGGCGCCCTTGACCGCGAATCAGCGTGATCTTGTGCTCATCGAGCCAGCTGACCTTCGAACTATCGTCGAGTGAGTGAATCACCTCATCGCGACGCGCGAGTGTTGCCGCGACGTCCAACGACCCGGTGATCGCCTGCGCAGCCCCCGGTACGCGCCGCACCTCAGCGAGGACCTCGGCCGGACGCAGCAGGGCCTTGGACGGCATGCACGCATAAAACGCGCATTCCCCACCAACGAGCGCCGCCTCCACGACCGCGACGCTACGTCCCTGGGCGGCGAGATCCCCGGCGGCGACCTCCCCGGAGGGTCCCGCGCCAATCACGATCACATCGAACGCATCGATGCCAACATCATCTCCCTTGCGGATGACGATACGTCTGTGCGCTGGGACGCCGTCTCCCCCGCACCCGGTTCCGACCGGACACTCGATTGACCCGAGCGGGTCAGCAGGTCGAGCGTCAGGGAGCTCGTCAGAAGCAGCGCCACCGCGGCTGTGCAGGGCGGACCGGTGGATGAACCGTCCCACGCGGGCTCCCAAATCTGCGCGCGAGATCGCCGCGCCTCTCGACGTTCAGTCGGTCCGGCGCGCCGGGCCGCGCCGATTCAAACCAAGCGACCCCCAGTGATCTACGCTCTCGCGGCGATGAAGGCGAGCGTTCAAAGCGTAGGCGGCCGGGCGTACCATGCGAGCGATACCCAGATCGCCCACCAGACGACGTAGGGGAGGTAGCTCATGACGAGCGCGGCGGACATGTGGCACGCCCGCGAAGGCGCTGCACCAGCCGACGACATCGTCGGGTTCTCGATCGAAGCCACCGATGGGGACATCGGGAGGGTTGATAAGGCAAACGCCGAGGCAGGCAGCGCCTACCTGATCGTTGCGACGGGACCGTGGATCTTGGGCAGAACCGTGATGTTGCCTGCGGGCGTGATTGAACGGATCGACTACCGGTCCGAGGTCGTCCATGTGAACCGCTCGAAGGACAACATCAAGAACGCCCCGGAGTATCACGAGGAGCGCCATGCGGACGAGAGCTACCGCAGCGAACTCGGCGGCTACTACGGCTTACAGCACCCGGGGACCCCGGGTTCCGTTTGAGCTGGCCGAGCGCAAGCGCTGGTTTGGGATCGCAGCCGACCGGGCGCAGCCTGCGGGTACAGCCAATCGTTCCCGAAGGTCGA
This sequence comes from Solirubrobacterales bacterium, assembly GCA_003157595.1. Lineage (GTDB taxonomy): Bacteria > Actinomycetota > Thermoleophilia > Solirubrobacterales > Solirubrobacteraceae > Palsa-513. Next base: position 3,530 of record PMKB01000022.1, on the reverse strand, counting down.
TCGCAGGACCCGTCATCGTGGCCGCGAAGAACACGTAGATGCCCCAGCCCCGCCAGCATCGAAAGACGATCAGGCATCCAAAGCCGCCCAAGCTGGCCACCGAACGCAGCGGCCTCAACGACAGGGTCGCGAACATCATCGCGACGACGGTCGGCTCGATGTGGATGTTCTATGCCAGCATCATCGGCTTCGCCGTCTGGATGGCCGGGCTCGGGGTCACCGTCGCGGGCGACCACTACCCGTTCAACCTCATGCTGCTCGCCGTCGGCGGGATCATGCAGTGGCTCGCGATGATCGCGATTCTCGTCGCCCAGAACGCTCAAGGCAACGTCCAGGACAAGCAGGTCGAGCATCTACACCAGCTGGGTGTGACGACTCACAAGCTGGTCGTCGAGAACACCGAGCTGACCGAAGCGATCCACGACCACATCATCAAGAACGCTGCCGCGTAGCCGGCCTTCGCCCGGCATTCGCGGTGTCCAGAGACTGGTCGCGTGGAGTGGATTCCCGCCAGAACCCTCAACGGCGTTTGGTCGCGCCTACTCGGCCTCGCGCTAAGCTCGCGCGATGAAGCTGCTTGTCATTACGAGCGAGCCGATCACCGCCGATCATCTCCGCGACTCCATTGGCGCCGACGCAGCGGACGACGCTGAGGTGCTGGTGATCGCCCCAGCACTGCACAAGTCGGCCCTGCGGTTCTGGTTATCGGACGCCGACGATGCGATCGCCAGGGCTCAATCCGTCCAGCGAGACAGCGTCGACCAACTCGACAGCGAAGGGATCGCCGCGACAGGCGATACCGGGGAGTCCGAGCCCCTCGCTGCGATCGCCGACACGCTGCAGGGATTTCCCGCCGACCGCGTCGCGCTATTCATCCACCCCGCGTCCGAACAGTCCTACCGCGAAAACATCACCGCGGCCGAAATCGAAGCGCGCTTCGGCCTGCCCGTGACCGTGACCGAAATCGGCGGCTGAAGGGCGCGCGGCGGACATCGCGGACGTCCGTTGATCGCCGATCCTCATCGCGGCGGACGCGGACCACGCTCGCTGACTGACGCGAAGCGGCTGCGAAGCTCGCTCAGCGGGCGGTTGTTTACGGCTGTCGCGCGGAGTACAGTGAGCTGTGAAGGGCATCCGGTGAGGTCGGCTCACAGCGCGTGGGCGGGCAACACCAACTGACTTTCCGCGGTCCTGCTTTCACGAGCCCGGAGGTCGACGTGCCCCAGCTGCTGATTCCCACCGCTGCGACCACTCGTCGCATCGACGCGGTCGTAGCCGTATTCAGGACCCGGTTGCGCAACGGCGCGCTCGATACGCCACACGCCGCCCGCGTGGGTCGCCCGCTGATCGCTCAAGAGATCCGCCCCGCCGCGTGCCGGGCGATCGCCGCCGAACAGCGGCCGCGGACCTCCATCGCCGAAGCCACTTTCCCCGTGCGGCCACCCGGCCGCAACCGCCGCGATCGCCCACTCGGGCGCTCGCTATCCGCAATCAGGAGGGCTCATGACCGACAAGAACATCGATAAGGCAAAGGGACGTGTCAAGGAAGCCGCCGGCGCACTCACCGGCAACCAGCGCCTGAAGAACGAGGGCCGCGACGACCAGGCCAAGAGCTCAGTCAAGAACGCCGCGGAGAAACTCGTCGACACCATCGCCGGCAGCAAGAAGCACTAAGCAGAAGCCAACCATGCGCGAGCAAACTCAGTCCAGCTCTGGGGAGGTGACCATGCTCATCGTCCTTCTCATCATCATCATTGTCCTGTTGGCGACTGGCGGCGGATACCGCTACAACCGCCGCGGCCGACGCTCGTAGCCGAGAACTCAAAGATCACGCTCGGGTCAGTCCCGACGTGATCCGCTGGCCGTCGTGCCGTGCGGTCGCCAGCACCCTCGCGTGGCTACGCCACGCACTATGGCGGACAAGGAGAACGTATGGGCGTTGCAATGAGCATCGTGATGATCGCTGTAGGCGCAATCCTGCGCTTTGCGGTGTCAGTCACGACAACCGGCTTCAACCTCCACAGCATCGGACTGATCCTGATCATCCTGGGCGCCATCAGCCTGCTGATCTCGATCATGTTCTGGAGTTCATGGGGCGGCTTCAACGCGGGCGGCGGCCACCGACGCCAGCGCCGCGTCACGCAGGACGGCGCCGGCGGATTCGTCGAAGAGGAACACACCAACTAGCCCGCCTGAGAGATCACCGACTCGTAACCAGCGACGGACATGAGCTGCGGTGAGGCCCCAACACGGAGGCGTCACCGCAGTCGGTCCACTAGCGCCACGTGAGCGCCCAGCGGCTTATTTGGATTGATTACAGAATCTGTGGCACACTTCGGAGCATGCCGGCGACCTCGGAACTGGAGCGCATGCTGCGCGGGGCTTCGCTGCGCGTCACGCGTCCGCGGTTGGCGGTGCTGGCCGCTGTGCACGAGCATCCGCACGCCGACACGAGCTCGATCATCGGTCACGCGCTCGAGGATCTCGGTGAGGTGTCCCACCAGGCTGTCTACGACGTGCTGCGAGCGCTCACTGCCGTCGGTCTCGTGCGGTGCATCCACCCGGCGGGCTCCGTGGCGCGCTACGAGTCGCGGGTCGCGGACAACCATCACCACCTTGTGTGCCGGTCGTGCGGTGCCATCGCCGACGTCGATTGTGCGGTCGGCACGGCGCCCTGCTTGACCGCGGCTAACGACCACGGCTACGCGCTCGACGAGGCCGAGGTCATCTACTGGGGCTTGTGCCCCGGATGCTCGACCCACGCAGTTCCTAACTACACCCCCTAATCCCGGAAAGGGTTCCCCTTGCCTGATAGTCCTGACGCTGTTGTTGGAGAGATGAACGACGAGAACCCGGGCGGCTGCCCGGTCGCGCCGGAGCGCGCCCCGCACCCGACCCAGGGCGGGGGGGACCGAGGCTGGTGGCCGAATCGGCTCAACCTGAAGATCCTCGCCAAGAACCCCGCCGTGGCCAACCCTCTCGGCGAGGAGTTCAACTACGCCGAGGCGTTCGAGACGCTGGACCTCGGCGAGGTCAAGCAGGACATCGACGAGGTGTTGACGACCTCGCAGGACTGGTGGCCCGCGGACTACGGCCATTACGGCCCGTTCATCATCCGGATGGCGTGGCACAGCGCCGGCACCTACCGCATCAGCGACGGCCGCGGTGGCGCCGGGGCCGGCCAGCAACGATTTGCGCCGCTCAACAGCTGGCCAGACAACGCGAACCTCGACAAGGCTCGTCGGCTGCTGTGGCCGGTCAAGAAGAAGTACGGCCAGAAGCTCTCGTGGGCGGACCTGATCGTCCTCGCCGGCAACGTCGCGCTCGAGTCGATGGGTTTCAAGACGTTCGGCTTCGCCGGAGGCCGGGAGGACGTCTGGGAGCCCGACGAGGATGTCTACTGGGGTCCGGAGACCACCTGGCTGGGCGACGAGCGCTACACGGGCGACCGAGAGCTCGAGCAGCCGCTCGTCGCCGTTCAGATGGGACTCATCTACGTCAACCACGAGGGGCCGCACGGCAACACGGAC
>PMKB01000345.1 GCA_003157595.1 Solirubrobacterales bacterium | reverse complement strand
CCCGCGGGGCGGCGCATGCGCCGACCCGTACAGCACCCCTGCTAGCAGGTGCCCGAATACGCCGAGCTGCCCGCTCCCACCGCCGGGTCATCGACCATCCCCACATCGCTTGCACGCACGATCGCGCCGAAGTGGACGACGTACCAGACGCCGCGCCAGGAGATCATCGAGGCGATCCCGAACGAGCGGGTCTGGCCGGCCTCGCTGTAGACCACGCGCGCGTTGGGCAGCTCGTAGTAGCCGATGCGGTTGTAACAGACCCCCGGCGGGACCCAGTGGCCGTAGCTCGAGCTGACCTCGACCGCGGTCAGGCGCGCGCGGCCGGCGCCTGAGCCCAGCAGCGCGTGCGCGGCGGCGATGTCGAGGCCGTAGTCGTGCACGAGCCGGTCGGTCCAGTCCGAGCTCGCCGAGCTGATCGCCTTCAGCTGGACGTAGGCGCCCTCGGGGAAGAACGCGGGCAGCGCCGCGCTGAGGGAGTCGTGAACCACTCCCGCCCACAGTTGCGCCATCAGCGCCTTGAACTGCGCGCTCGTGCCGGAGGGGTAGGCGTGGGTCTGTGGCAGCGACCCGGGGGAGGGAACCGCGGGCTGGGCGCGGGTCCGCACGCGCGCGGCGCTCGGGCGCGGCGGTGTGTGACTGGCGATGTGCCTGGCGGCGGTCGAGCCGCCAAGTGCCCACACCGCCAATGTGGCGATCGCGATCAGGGTCAGGAGCGCGGCGCCCCGGCGCCGTCGCACCGCACGCCGGCGGGCGCTGCGAGCACGATCGGCCCCGGCGGAGGTGCGCAGCAGCTCAGCGAGGGCGGTCAAGCCGCCGGCTCCGGCGGCCGCCGGAGCGCCGGCCGCGCAATCGCACGAAGGCAAACGACAGTCCGCAGGCGAGCAGCACGAGCACCGCCCCGATCGTGACCACCGCGAGACCGGGGCCCAGGACCAGCGCAGCGAGTGCGACGAACACGCCGACCGCCACATCCTGGCGGCGGTGGATGCGGTGCCGTTGGCGCTCGCGGCGCTCGATCTGTCGGTTGAGGCTGCGCGGGCGCGCCGGCGTGAAGGGCTCGGCTGCGGTGCTCTGCGCTCTGCGTTGGGGGAAGCTCATATGGGTAGGCGGCGAACGATAGACCTCGGCAGGGTGCGCAGCACGAGCATCAGCCAGCGCAGCGAGGCAGGCGCCCAAACGATTTCATCGCCGCGATCGAGACCGCGGAGCACGGCGCGCGCGACATCGTCGGGCCCGATCGCGAGCGGGGCGCTCGGCAGGCCGCGCGTCATCCTGGTGTGCACGAAACCGGGCCGCACGACCACCACGCGCACGCCGTTTGGATGCAGAGCGTCGCCAAGTCCCTGCGCCAGTCCGTCGAGCCCCGCTTTGGCCGCCCCGTAGACGACGTTCGAGGCGCGCACGCGCTCACCCGCGACCGACGAGAGCACGATCAGCGTGCCGTGGCGCTGGCTTTCCAGCCGCCGTGCCGCCTGGATCACGAGCGAGCCGGCGCCGACCAGATTCGTGCGCAGCACCGCCAGCGCGCCCGGCACGTCGCGGGGCAGGCCGCCGCGCTCGCCCAGCAGGCCGACGGCGACGATCACGACGTCGGCTCCGCCGAGCTGCTCGAAGGCGGCAGCCACCGCGGCCTCGTGGCCATCGGTCTCGTCGGCGTCGAGCGCAATCGTGCAGACGGGCTCGCAGCCGGCGCGCTCGAGGCTCCTGGCCGCCTGGGCGAGGCGGTCGCCGTCGCGGCCGAGCAGGGCCACCGCACGGGGCTCGCGCTGCGCCAGCGCGCGCACGACCGCGAGCGCGATCTCCGAGCTGCCCCCGATCACGACGACACGCCGACCGCCGCATCCGCGCTCACCACTCATGCGGCCACCGGGCACAGGCCGAGCCGCGCGCCGAGGTCCGAGCGCAGGAGCCGCTCGGGGTCGACGAGCTCGCGCTGGCGGTGGAAACGCTCGAGCTGCGGGTACATCGTCTCGAGCAGCTCGCGCCGCAGTCGCACGTCCTTGGTCAGATACACGCGTCCGCCGTGGCCGGCGACCAGTTCGTCGAGCTCGTCGAGCGCCGGCCGCAGTCCGGGCACCCCGGCCGGGATGTCGAGCGCCAGCGTCCAGCCTTCGATCGGGAACGACAGCGGGCCGCCCGAGCCGGGGCCGAGCCGCTTGAGCACAGCGAGGTAGGCCGGCAGGCGGCGTGTCCGAAGCAGCTCGACGGCCGCCACCACTCCCGCCTCGGCGCCATTGGGCACGACGAACTGGTACTGCACGAAGCCGTGGGTGCCGTACAGGCGGTTCCAGTTGCGGACCAGGTCGAGTTGGAAGTAGTGACCTGCGAGCGCCATCGCCACGCCGCGCTCGCGTCGTTTCGAGGCGTGCCAGCGAAGCGAGTTGAACGCCTGCACGACGGCTGGGGCGAGAACCGCGCCGGGGAAGCCCGGCGGTGCCTGCAGCCGTGGCGGCGGCAGCGCCGCCGGATCGCCGGCGCGACGGTGAAGCCATCCTGGCTGCGCCGGGGCGGCCGGCGCGGGGCCCCAGTCGTTGGATGCCATGACGACGCCGCGGCCGATCGCGGATCCGCGCGCCATCAGGTCGAGCCAGGTGACCGAGTAGCGGTGCGCCTCGTCGGCGGCCATCACGGCGATCGTCTGCTCGAGCGAGTCGGTGCGGTCGCTGTCGACCAACCACCAGGGCGACTCGAGCGCCTCGACGCGGAGCGTCGCCTCGACGATCACGCCGAGCAGGCCCATCCCGCCGAGCGTGGCCGCGAACAGCTCCGGGTCGCGCTCGGGCGTGATCTCGCGAACGCCGTCGGCGGGGGTGCACACGCGCAGCGCGGCGAGGTGCCGCGCGATCGTGCCGTCGCGGTGATGGCTCTTGCCGTGGATGTCGCTCGCGATCGCCCCACCGATCGTCACGTAGCGCGTGCCGGGCACGACGGCGAACATCAGGCCGCGCGAGGCGAGTGCCGGGAGCAGCTGCGCGTAGGTGACGCCGGGCTGCACCCGCACGAGCAGCGCTTCGTCGTCGATCGAGAGGATGCGGTTGCACCTGGTGAGGTCGAGTACGGCGCCGCCGGCGTTCTGCGCCGCGTCGCCGTAGCTGCGGCCGGCGCCGCGTGCGATCACGCCGCCGCAGCGCGGTCTGCGGGCGGCGAGCACGGCGGCCACGTCCTCGGCGCCGCGAACGTCGATCAGCTCTGATCGGCTGGGCGCGACCCGCCCCCATCCGCTCAGCGTGCGCTGGCGTCCGCGCGGACCGCGCGGGACGTGGTCCGCCGTGTCTGGGATCGGCGCGTGACTACTGCCCGACATAGATCCCGCAGAAGAACAGCACCGTCCAGACCAGGCCCAATGCCAGCAGCACCCGGTCGTGGAGGATCACTTCCTCGGGCGCGTCGCCGGCGCCG
>PMKB01000277.1 GCA_003157595.1 Solirubrobacterales bacterium | reverse complement strand
GTGCTGCGCAAGGCGCTCGACGCGCAGCTCCCGGTGATCCTCGTGATCAACAAGGTCGACCGCCCGGACGCCCGGATCGGGGAGGTCGTCAACGAGGTCTACGAGCTGTTTCTGGACCTCGACGCCGACGAGCGCCAGATCGAGTTCCCGATCGTCTACACCAACGCTCGCGCCGGCTGGGCGGCACTCCAGGAGGGCGCCGTCGGCACCGACCTCGGACCGCTGATGGACCTGCTGCTGGAGCACATCCCCGCCCCTATGCACGATCCCGAGCATCCGTTTCAGGCGCTCGTCACCAATCTCGATGCCTCCCCCTACGTCGGCCGCCTGGCGCTCTGCCGCGTGCGCCACGGATCCGTTCGCCGAGGACAGCAGGTCGCCTGGTGTCGCTCCGACGGCGAGATCACGCGCGCGACGATCGGCGAGCTGTACGTAACCGACGCGCTCGATCGCGTGGATGCGGAAGAGGCGGGCCCCGGCGAGATCATCGCCGTCGCGGGGATCGCGGAGGTGACGATCGGCGAGACGCTCGCCGACGTTGACGATCCGCGGCCGTTGCCCGTGATCACCGTCGATGAGCCCTCGCTGTCGGTGACGATCGGCATCAACACCTCGCCGCTGGCGGGCCGCAGCGGCAGCAAGCTGACCGCGCGCCAGATCAAAAGCCGCCTGGACCAGGAGCTGGTCGGCAACGTGGCTCTGCGGGTCGGCGAGACCGAGCGCCCGGACGCCTGGGAGGTGCAGGGACGCGGCGAGCTGCAGCTCGCGGTGCTGGTCGAGATCATGCGCCGCGAGGGGTTCGAGTTGACCGTCGGCCAGCCGCAGGTGCTGACGCGCGAGATCGATGGGCGCGTGAATGAACCGGTGGAGCGCCTCGCGATCGACGTGCCCGACGACTATGTCGGCGTCGTGACCCAGCTGGTCGCGCTGCGCAAGGGTCGCCTGGAGCAGATGGTCAACCACGGCACCGGCTGGGTGCGGATGGAGTACCTCGTGCCCGCCCGCGGGCTGATCGGATTTCGCACCGAGTTTTTGACCGAGACGCGCGGCACCGGACTGATGCACCACGTCTTCGACCGCTGGGAGCCGTGGGCCGGCGAGCTGCGCAACCGCCCGACCGGAGCGCTGGTCGCCGACCGCGATGGCGTCGCTGCGCAGTTCGCGCTGATGAACCTGCAGGAACGCGGCACGCTCTTCGTCGGCCCCGGAGACCCGCTGTATGAGGGCATGATCGTCGGCGAGAACGCGCGTGCGGACGACCTCGACGTGAACGCGTCGAAGGAGAAGCACCTCACCAACATCCGCTCCTCGACCGCCGATGTGCTGGTGCGGCTCGTCCCCCACCGCCGGCTGTCACTCGATCAGGCGCTTGAGCTGCTGCGCAGCGACGAGTGCGCGGAGGTCACACCGGAAGCCGTGCGCCTGCGCAAGGTCGTGCTCGGCAAGGTCGACCGCGTGAAGGTCGCGCGGCGCTCGCGCAGCTAGCGACGCGAACGCCGCGCCCGCCGCGCGGCCTTGGCCTTGGCCCGCGAGCGCTTGATCCGCTCGGTGCGAGGCGCCGCCGTGCCCCGCTCCTTGTCGATCTCGCGCGTGGCATGCCGCGGAGCATGGGCGTGGGCGTCCCGGCGGATCACGTAGATGATCGTGGCGAAGATGGCGATCGCAACGACCCCGATGCCGACGTAGGCGAGCAATGAGAGGCCGCTGCTCGCGCTGGTCGGGAGCGTCACGGGCGGGGCGGTGGCCGTTGTCGTCGTCGACGTCGTAGTGGTGCTCGAGCCCGTGGAGCCGCCCAGGCCGGTGAAGGGCGTGGCCGCGAGCGCGCTCGCCGGCAGCGCGAGCGCCACGACCGTAGCGAGCAGAAGGGCCAGAGCGCGGATCGGCTGGCGGCGAAGGCTCATCGCGCCCAATATATCCTCCAGCGGTCCGTAGACTACGACGCAGTGCCACCCAAGCAACGCCAGATTCGCATCGAGCAGCGCGTCGGGCCCGACGTGATGGAGCAGTTGCAGACGCGCAGCAACGAGCAGCTCGAGGCCGAACGCAAGCACAGGTCGGTCGCCTTCGCGATTCTCGGTGCCCGCGCAGCCGAGCGCTACGACGCGGACGCTGCGCGCGGCTGGTTCCAGAAGGCGATGGTCGCCTCGACCCATCCACAGGAGCGGCTGCAGATCCGGCGGATGGCCGACGCCTCGCTCGCGCTGGCCGAGCGCCGCGCCGGCGACCTCAAGGTGGCGGTCGAGAAGCTGGGCCAGGAGGCTCCCTCGGCGCGCGCGCTGTTCGGACTGCGAGTGATGGGACTGATCGCCCCGCCGAAGAGCATGGGCATCGTCGCGCGCCTGCGCGGCATCCTCGTCGCGATCGTCTTGATCATCGTGCTCATCGCGCTGGGCACCGGCATCGTCGAGCTGATCTCGCTTCCCTTCGGCCGCCTGGGCCTACCCCCCGCCGTGCTGCTCGGCGTGATCCTGGACGCCGCGGTGCTCGCAATCCTCGCAATGTTCGGGCGCCGCCGCCAGCGAGCCGCGCGGGCCAGGTCAACCGGCGGGTCCTGAGCCGGCGGGCGCGGCGCCGCGCCCGGCTCCCCCGCGCGGGACCGCTTCCGAGAGATCATGCGCGAGGGTATTCAGATGGCTCCCAAGCGCACCCACCACAAGCACTCCTCGACCAAGGGCTACCGCCGCGTGCTCGACCGCCTCGCCGACCATCCGGCCGTTCATCGCGTCGCAACCGGACGCGTCACGCCGCGGATGGGCGCCGGGCGGCCCGTCGCACTGATCTCGAAGGTGCGTCCGGTCGCCTCGGGGCTTTCGATCACGATCAACGTCGATGGCGCGATCATCGACGCCTACGTGATCACCGACCGACAGCAGGAGGTCATCGGCTTCATGGATGAGCAGGGGTGGACTCGGTCGTGAGGCCCGATCTGCGGGCGTCCCTCGCCCGGGCGCTCGGGCGCGTCCTGCGCACCGGCGGCCGCGGCGGCACGAGCTTGCCGGGCAAGCTCATGCTGCGCATGGACCCGGAGGCGATCGCGCGGCTCGCCGCGGCGCTGCCCCGCGGCAGCGTCGTGATCTCGGCGACCAACGGCAAGACCACGACGGCCGCCTTCACCGCCGCGATCCTCGACGCAGCCGGCATCGCGACGGTGCACAACGTCGCCGGCGCCAACATGGCGGGCGGAATCGCCTCGGCGCTGCTCAACCGTTCCGCGGACGCCGAGCTGGGCGTGTTCGAAGTCGATGAGTTCTGGCTCAAATCGGTGGTGGCGTCACTCTCACCGCGGGTGCTCCTGCTCGGCAACCTGTTTCGCGACCAGCTCGACCGCTACGGTGAGCTCGAGACGATCGGCGAACGGTGGGCGAGCCTGATCGCGACGCTGCCCTCGAAGCTCGTGCTGAACGCCGACGACCCGCTGATCGCCGACCTCGGCCGCGATCACGCCGACACGCTCTACTTCGGCATCGAGGATCCCGCGGTCGCGAGCACCGCGGGCCTGGCTCACGCTTCTGACTCGAAGCGCTGCCGCCGCTGCGGCGCCGCCTACGCCTACGCACACGTCTACATCGCCCATCTCGGCGTCTACTCCTGCCCGGGCTGCGGCGGGCGGCGCCCGACGCCGCTGGTGAGCGCCCACGACATCAGGCTGGATGGGCTGCGCGGCGCTTCGTTCGAGCTGCGCACGGCGCTCGGAGCCACCAAGGTCCGGGTCTCGCTGCCCGGTCTCTACAACGTCTACAACGCGCTCGCCGCCGCGGCGCTCGCGGTCGCCCTGCAGATCGAGCCGGCGACGATCGCGGCGGGTCTCGCCGCCGCTGCACCCGTGTTCGGACGGGGCGAGCGGATCAAGCTCGGCGAGCACGAGCTGGCAATCCTGCTGATCAAGAACCCGGCCGGCGCCAACGAGGTGCTGCGGCTGCTCGGAGCCCAGGACGGAAGCCACGACGTGCTCGGCATCCTCAACGACGGGATCGCCGACGGCCGCGACGTCTCATGGATTTGGGACGCCGACTTCGAGACCCTCGCGCCGCGCGTACGCCATGCAACCTGCTCCGGCACCCGCGCCGCGGAGCTCGCGCTGCGACTGAAGTACGCCGGCGTTCCGACGAAGCGCATCAGCGTGACCGCGGAGCTCGCCCCCGCTTTGCGCGAGGCGCTCGAGCGCTCCGAGGGCGAGCTGTACGCGCTGCCGACCTACACCGCCATGCTGGCACTGCGTGAGCTGCTCACGCGCGCCGGCCAGGCGCAGAGCTCGTGGGCGCGTCGATGAGCGCCGACGCCGTGATCTGGCATGACCTCGAATGCGGCTGCTACAGGGCCGACCTCCCCGACTGGCACGCGCTCGCGCAGCGATACCCGGGAGTCGTGCTCGACATCGGGGCCGGCACCGGCCGGGTGGCACTCTCCCTTGCGCATAGCGACCACCGCGTGATCGCGCTCGAACGCGACGCCGAGCTGGCAGCCGAGCTCGTTCGGCGCGCCGCCGGACTACCGGTCGAGGTCATCTGCGCCGACGCCTGCCGTTTCACACTCGTCTCCCCAGTGTCGCTTGCGATCGTGCCGATGCAGACGATCCACCTACTCGCCGACCGTCCGGCGTTCCTGGACGCTGCGCTGCGCGCGCTCGCGCCGGGGGGCGTACTCGCGGTGGCCCTGCTCGGCGAAGGCGTCGAGCCGTTCGAGCTCGAGCTGGAGCCGGACGCCGTCGAGCTCGGAGCCGTGCGCTACGAGAGCGCGCCGACCGCGCTTCGCCGCCGCGATGGAGCGGTGCTGCTGGAACGCCGCCGCTCGCGGATTGTCAACGGATCCTCGAAGTCCGCGCTCAACCTGATCCGGCTGGCGGAGTGCGATCGCGCCACGCTGTCAGCGGAGGCTGTGAGCGCCGGCTTCAAGCCGCTCTCCCACCGCGTGATCGCCCCGACCGCGGACCATGCGGGCAGCGAGATCGTCTGCCTGGAGGTGCCGGCGTGATCCTACGGGTGTGTGCGCTGTATCCGGACCTGATGAACATCTACGCCGACCGTGGCAACCTGCTGATGCTCGAGCGCCGCTGCGCCTGGCGCGGGATCGAGTGGCGGTTGCACGAGAGCGGCCTGGGCGAGCCGCTGCGCGACGAGCACGACCTCTACTACATCGGCGGCGGCCAGGATGGCGACCAGCGCCGGTGCGCGACCGACCTGCTCGAGCACAAGGCCGCCGCGCTGCGGGCGGCAGCGGCGCGCGGCGCCGTCGTCCTCGGCGTCTGCGGCGGCTACCAGCTGCTCGGCCACTCCTACGAGCTCGGCGCAGAGACGATCCCCGGCATCGGGCTGCTCGATGTGCACACGGTCCGCGCCAACGGGCCGCGCCTGATTGGGAACGTGGCGGTGCAGAGCATCGAGGGTACGATCGCCGGCTTCGAGAACCACGGCGGACGCACGGAGCTGGCGAGCGGCCAGGAGCCGCTCGGTCGGGTGCTGGCGGGCCACGGCAACGACGGTCACAGCGGCTTCGAGGGCGCCCGGCGCGCCAACGTGATCGGCACCTACGTGCACGGCCCGCTGCTGCCGAAGAACTCCTGGCTGTGCGACCTTCTGACGGCGCGTGCGCTCGGAGTCGAACCGGAGGCGCTCGGGCCGCTTGAGGACTCGCTGGAGCGCGCAGCGCACGCCGGCGCGCTCGCAGCCGCGGGCGTGAAGGCGGCGCCCGAACAGGCCCAGAGCCGCCCGGCGGCCGCCGGCTCGCGCGACGCTCAGATCGAGCTGCGCTCGGAGCCACCCGTCCCGGATGGCCGCGCATCCCAGCCGTCGTTCACCGTGCTGCGGCGCCACGAGCAGATCGAGCTGGCCCGGCGACGTCTGATGCAGCGAGGCCTGGCCGCGGGCGATCAGCCACTGCACCCGATCCAGAGTCCGGACCCTGCGCTGCGTCCCGACGCGATCAAGAGCTGGGACGTCGAGCTCGCCCTCGACGCGATCGAGGCGACCGTCGCTCGCGACGAGGCCGTACTGGACATGGGCAGCATCTGCTGCGCGATCCTGCCGGCGCTTCACCGGCTGGGATACGAGCGGCTGCACGGGGTCGACCTCGATCCACGCGTGCTGGTGATGCCCTTTGCCGACGCGATCGGCTACTCGACACAAGACATGACCGCCACCGAGTTCGACGACGCCAGCTTCAGCGCCATCACGTCGATCAGTGCGCTCGAGCACGGCCTCCACAGCGACGCTCTCTGGCGCGAGGTCGCGCGCCTGCTGCGTCCGGGCGGGATCTTCCTGTTCTCAACCGACTACTGGCCGGAGAAGATCGATACGGCCGGCACGATGCTGTTCGATCTGCCGTGGACGATCTTCGATGCCCAGGAGATCAGATCCCTGATCAGCGATGCCGCCGCCCACGGCCTGGTGCCCGTCGGCGACCCCGGACCGGCGTTGCTGGCGACCGAGGACCGGCCGGTGCACTTCGCCGACCGCGAGTACACATTCCTGTTCGGCGCGCTGACGCGGACCGCATAGCGCGAGCGGCGTGCGGTTGTGTCGTGCCGCCGCTGGCTCAACCGCTCGAGCCAAAGCCGCGCGCGTCGCGCTCACTCGCGTCGAGCGCATCGACCTCCAGCACGGCGACCGGCTCGAACGCCAGGACCAGCAGTTGGGCGATGCGGTCTCCCGCGGCGATCTCGAACGCGAGCTCGCGGTCGGTGTTCAGCAGCAGCACGCGCAGCTCGCCGCGGTAGCCGGCGTCGATCAGGCCCGGCGCATTGACGAGCGCGATTCCGTGGCGCAGCGCGAGCCCAGAGCGCGGCAGCACGAGGCCGGCGTGTCCGGCGGGGATCGCGACCGCGATCCCGGTCCCGACGCTGACACGCTCGCCGGCGGCGATGCGCGCCGCGTGGGCAGCGTAGAGGTCGAGCCCGGCGTCGCCGTCATAGGCGCGCGTCGGCAGCACCGCGCCGGCCACGAGACGTGCGACTGCCAGCGTCATGCGCTCTTGCGCGGCAGGGCGAAGCGCTCGAAGCGCCCGACGCTGGCGGCCGGCAGCAGCGCGCGCACGTGGACGCCCTCCGGCGTGTCCTCGCGATCGAGCTCGCCCGCCAGCTCGTGCAGTTCCGCGAGCCGGGCTCCGTCCGCGTAGGGCACGAGCAGCTCGACCGGCGCGAGCGAGCTGACGAAGATTTCATCGATCCGCTCGCAGAGCGCCTCGAGCCCCTCGCCGCTCACAGCCGACACGAGCAGCGCATCGCGGTGGCCGTTCACGGCGCGCGTTCGTCCGAGCTCGTCGAGCAGGTCGGCCTTGTTGAGCACCAGCAGGCGGGGGCGCTCCCCCGCTCCGATCTCGTCGAGCACGACCTCGACCGCGCCGGTCATCGCTTCGACGTTCTCCTCGCTCGCGCTGGCGTCGACGACATGCAGAATCAGCGCGGCGCGGCTGGTCTCCTCGAGCGTGGCGGCGAAGGCGTCGACGAGCTGATGGGGAAGCTTGCGAAGGAAGCCGACCGTATCGCTCAGCAGATAGGTACGGCCGTTGATCTCGAGTGCGCGGGTCGTCGGATCGAGCGTGTGAAAGAGACGGTCGGCGACCGACACATCCGAGCCGGTCAGTGCGTTCAGGAGTGTCGACTTGCCGGCGTTGGTGTAGCCCGCCAGCGCGACCTGCGGCAGCGCCGAGCGCTCTCGCTCGCTGCGCATCACCCCTCGCGAGGCGTGCACGCCGCGCAGCCGCCGGCGCAGCACGGAGATGCGATTGCGCGCCAGCCGGCGGTCTGTCTCGATCTGGGTCTCCCCCGGCCCGCGCGTACCGATCCCGCCGCCGAGACGTTCGAGGTGCGTCCACAGGCCGCGCATCCGCGCGAGGTTGTACTCGAGCTGCGCCAGTTCGACCTGCAGCTTGCCCTCGGCGCTACCGGCATGGCGGGCGAAGATGTCCAGGATGATCGCCGTGCGGTCGACGACCGCGAGTCCGAGCGCCGATTCGAGCGTACGCTCCTGGCGCGGCGAGAGCTCGTCATCGCAGGCGATCACATTGGCATCCACCTCGGCGGCCAACGTCTTCAGTTCCTCGAGCTTGCCCGAGCCGAGATAGCTGTTGGGGTGTGGCTGCTCACGCTGCTGCACGAGCTCGCCGACGACCGCGACGCCCGCCGTGCGCAGCAGCTCACGCAGCTCGGCGAGGTCCTCGGTGGCGGGCTGGGAGGCGATGCAGACGGCGCGCTGGCGCGCACGTCCCTCGCGCGGAGCATCCTGGGCCTGGCTGTTGCGGGCGCGAGAGCGCTGAGCCACTATCGATCAATCATGGCGCACGGGCGCGGTCAGCGGGCGAGCTGACCGAGCCGCTCGACGGCCTCGCTCAGCCGATCGTCGGGAGTCGTCAGCGAGATGCGAAAGAAGCCCTCGCCGTTTGGGCCGTAGGCGCCGCCCGGCGATAGCACCACGGCCGCCTGCTCGAGCACGTGCTCGCAGTAGGCGGCGGCGCTGTCGAAGCCGTCCGGGACCGGCGCCCAGATGTAGATCGTTCCCCGCGGGGGCGTCACCTTCACGCCTATCTTCGCGAGCGCGTCGCAGACCAGGTCGCGCCGGCGCGCGTAGGTCTCGTTCATCTCGGCCTTGTAGCGGTCGAGTTGCGGCGAGAGCGCGGTAACTCCGGCCAGCTGGACCGCCTCGAACAGGCCCGAGTCGACGTTCGTCTTGAGCCGCCAGTAGGAGGCGATCGCCTGCGGGTTGCCAACGATCGCGGCACAGCGCCAGCCGGTCATGTTGTAGCCCTTGGAGAGCGAAAAGACCTCGACGCCGACCTCCTTCGCACCCGGTGTCGAGAGGAACGACGGCGCGACGTAGCCGTCGTAGGTGGTCTCGGAATAGGCGTTGTCGTGGACGATCAGGATGTCGTTGGCGGCGCCGAACTCCACCAGGCGCGCAAAGAATCCGTCGGGGACGACGGCGCCCGTCGGGTTGTTCGGATAGTTGACGAACAGCAGCCGGGCCCGCTCGCGCGTCTCGGCGTCGATCGCGTCCAGGTCGGGAATGAAGCCGAGCTCCGGCACGAGCGCCATCAGCACAGCCTCTGCGCCGGCAAGCAGCGGCCCGCCGGTGTAGACCGGGTAGCCGGGGTCGGCCGCCAGCGCGACATCGGTCGGGTCAAGGAAAGCGATGTTGAGGTTGAAGATGCATTCCTTGGCGCCGATCGCGGGCATCACCTCGCTGTCGTGGTCGAGCGTGACGCCGAAGCGGCGCCCGTAGAAGCTCGCGACCGCCTCGCGGAACTCCTCGCGGCCGCGGTTGGACGGGTAGGTGTGCGTTGACGGGTTGGCAACCGCGCGCTGGGCGGCTTCGACGATCGGCGGGAACGTCGGCACGTCGGGATCCCCGATCCCGAGTGTGATCACGTCGATCCCGGCGGCGCGCTTCTCGGCGATCTTGCGCTCAAGCTGGGCGAACAGGTAGGGAGGAATGCGCTCGAGGCGCTCACTGTGTCTCATCTAGCTCCTTGCTGAGGTCCTCCGAGAGGGTACCGGCGCAGACCGCCAGCGCCCAGCCGGCCAGCGTTACCGCCAACTCGTCCCCGATTTCGACCTCGAGCTCGCCGCCGTCCAGCACGACAAGGATCTCCCGCGGCCCCCCGGCGAGGTGGTGGGCGATCGCCGCCCCGCAGGCGCCGGTTCCCGAGGAGAGCGTCTCGCCGACGCCGCGCTCGAAGATCCGGGCACGGATCACGCCCGGCTCGAGCTCGCGGTACCACGACACGTTGGTTCGATTGGGAAACAGCGGGTGATGCTCGATGCCCGGCCCGAGGTGTGGCAAATCGAGCGCCTCGAGCTCCTCGCAGGCGATCGCGCACTGCGGGTTGCCGATCGAGACGTGCTGGAAGCTCCAGCTGCGCCCGTCGGCGTCGAGCTGACCGCGGCCATCGGGAGCGCCCGACGGAAAGTCCTTCGAGTGCGTCGCCGCCCGCCCCATCGCGATCGCCGCGCTCGAGACGCCGGTGATCCGCGCCCCAATCGGCCCGGCCGCCGTCAGGATCGCGAACTCGTCGCGGTCAACATGGCCTCGGCGACGCAGGTAGATCATCGCCTGGCGCGAGCCGTTGCCCGAGAGCTCGGCCTCGGAGCCGTCCGGGTTGAAAATCCGCAGCGCCGCGACATAGGCCGGATCCTCGCTCGGCGAGAGCAGCAGGATGCCGTCGGAGCCGAGGCCGCGATGGGGGTCGCAGATCCGCCGAATCCGCGCCCCCGTCAGCGCCCACGGCAGCTCGCCCGATTCGAAGATCAGGTAGTCGTTGCCCAGGGCCTGCCACTTCTCGAAACGCATCCGCGCGCCGATCATCGCAGCGCGCCCGCCAGCTCGTCGGCCGAGCGGCCTGTCGCATCCAGCAACTCGACGCCCGCCAGTTTGCGCATCCAGGTCAGCTGGCGCTTGGCGTAATTGCGCGTGCGCCGCTTCATCGCCTCGACATCGCCGGCGAGCAGATCCTCGAAGCCGAGCGCTGCGCGCGCGGTGGACGAAGCGCCCGCGCGGTGCGCCGCACGTACCTCCTCGATCACCCCGGCGGCCACCATCGCATCGACGCGGTCCCCGATGCGGGCATAGAGCTCCGCCCGTTCCATCGTCAGCCCGACCAGGCGGGTCGGATGACGCACGTCCTCGCTCCACAGCTGCGACTCTCCCTGCGGCGGCTCGAGCGCGCCGATCTCCTCGAGCTCGAGCGCCCGCACGACGCGGTGGCGGTCGGCCGGATCGATGCCGGCGGCGGCC
>PMKB01000278.1 GCA_003157595.1 Solirubrobacterales bacterium | reverse complement strand
ACGACGTGCGAGCCGATGAAGCCGGCGGCACCGGTGACGAGGGTTCTCACCGGCGCAGCGCGTGCGCGCTGCCGCGCGCCATGTCCCATCCCAGCCGGCCCACTGCCCCGCCCATCCGGTCGGCTCGCGCGACGACATCCTCCAGCGCGGCGGCGAACCGGCGGATCTCCGCCTCCTCGACGACCAGCGCAGGCAGGGCCTTGACGACGTTGATCCGGTGTCCCGCGACCTGGCAGAGGACCCGGTGGCGGTGAAACAGCGGGACGACGATCAGCTGGGCGGCCAACCCCGGCTGGGCGCGCTCGACGAGGTTCCAGACCGCCTTGCGGCGCCGGCGCTCGGGGGGGCCAAGCTCAATCGCCCACATCAGGCCGAGACCGCGCACATCGCGGACGATTTCGTAGCGCTCGACCAGCGGGCGCGTCAGCTCCAGCAGCAGCTCGCCCATCGCGGCCGCCCGCGCCACCAGTCCCTCGCGCTCGATCACCGCCAGTGTGACGAGCCCGGCGGCGGCGGCCATGTCGTTGGTACCGAAGGTCGAGCCGTGGCGCACGCCGCGCTCCATGCCGTCGAACACACGGCTGCGAACCTCGGCGGAGACGAGCACGCCGCCGATCGGCACGAAGCCACCCGAGAGCGCCTTCGCGACGCAGATCATGTCGGGGTCGAGGTTCCAGTGCTCGAGGGCGAAGAACCGCCCGGTGCGGCCCAGGCCGGTCTGCACCTCGTCGCAGACGAAGAGCGAGGCGTGCTCGCGGCAGGCCTGCTGGGCGCCGGCGAGGTAGTCGTCGGGCGGCAGGTTGACGCCCTTCCCCTGGACCGGCTCGATGATGAACGCCGCGACATCGCCGCGAGCAAGCTCGCTGCGCAGCGCGTCCAGGTCGCCGAAGGCCACCGGGTCGCAACCCGGCAGCAGTGGCCCGAACCCTTCGCGGAACTGCTCCTCGCCGTTCAGCGAGAGCGAGCCGAGGGTCAGACCATGGAAGGCGTGACTGGCGTAAAGGATGCGCGGGCGCCCGGTCGCGGCGCGCGCGAGCTTCATCGCGCACTCGACCGCCTCGGTGCCGGTGTTGGCGGGAACCATCGCCGCGATCCGGTCCGGGGCTCGGGCGACAAGCTCCTGCGCGAGAGCGCCTGCGAGCACACTGACGCCGATCTGAGGGAGGTTCGCGCTGTGGGCGTCGAGCAGTTCGTGCAGCGCCGCGATGACGCCCGGGTGGTTGCGCCCGACCGCGAAGGTGCCGTAGCCGCACACCAGGTCGAGATAGCGGGTGCCGGCGGAGTCGATCAGATGTGCGCCCTCCCCGCCTGTCCACACCCGGTCGAAGCCGAGCGTGCGAACGATCCGGCCGAGTTGCGGGTTCAGGTAGCGGTCGTTCAGCTCCATCGCCTCGCCGGCCCGCGTGGCGAGGATGTCGGCTACCGATCCGGGTACTGCGGCCATGCCGACAGCCTACGCGGGAGCTCACAATCGCGCCCTTGGCACCGTGCTACACTAACTACTCATTCGTAAGTAGATAGGGAGTTGGTATTCGTGAGCACGCTGCGTCTGATCCCCCTCGATGACACCGTCGTCTTTCCCGGCATGAGCATCACGCTCACGGTTGGCGTCAACGACGACGAACGTGTCGTGCTGGTTCCGCGCCACGACGGCGAGTACGCGGAGGTCGGCGTCGTCGCGGTGGTTGCCGAGCAGGTGCGCCTGCCGGGCGGGGGCCACGCGGTCAACGTCGAGGCTGAGCATCGCGCGCTGATCGGCGCCGCTCGGACCGGATCCGACGGAGCGCTGTTCGTCGAGGTCGACGAGCGCCGCGACGAGGTGCCGGTCGACGCACGCACGCGGACGCTCTCGCGCGAGTACCGGGCGGTCGTCGAGGAGATCCTCGAACTGCGGGGCGCCGACGGCCGGATCACAGGATGGCTGCGCTCGATCAGCGAGCCCGGCATGCTTGCCGACTCGTGTGGCTACAGCCCCGACCTCAACTACGAGCAGCGCGTCGAGCTGCTGCGGACGATCGACGTCACCGACCGACTCGAGCTGGCGCTGACGCTCCAGCGCGAGCGCTTCGCAGAGCTGCAGATCCGCAAGCGGATCCGCGACGACGTCCAGGAGGGCGCCGACAAGCAGCAGCGCGACTACTTCCTGCGCAAGCAGATGGACTCGATCCGCAAGGAGCTGGGCGATGACGACGCGTCGATCGTCGAGGAGTACCGCACGAAGATCGAAGCGGCCGAGATGCCCGAGCAGGCGCATGAGCAGGCGCTGAAGGAACTCGGCAGGCTCGAGCGGATGGGGGAGCAGTCGGGCGAGGCAAGCATGATTCGCACCTACCTTGACTGGATGATCGCGCTGCCGTGGAGCAAGCGCTCCGAAGAGCGCTTGGACCCGGTCGCGGCGCGCGAAGTGCTGGACGCCGATCACGCCGGCCTCGAGGACGTCAAAGACCGCATCACCGAGTATCTCGCGGTGCGCAAGCTGCGCCAGGAGCGCGGCATCGAAGCCGATCCCCGGTCAGGGGCGATCCTCACCCTGATCGGCCCGCCCGGAACCGGCAAGACCTCGATCGGCGAGTCGATCGCCCGTGCGACCGGGCGTGAGTTCGTGCGCATGTCGCTGGGCGGCGTCCGTGACGAGGCCGAGATCCGAGGGCACCGGCGCACCTACATCGGAGCACTTCCAGGGCGCCTGGTGCGTGCGCTGCGCGATGCGGGCACGATGAACCCGGTGATCCTGCTCGACGAGGTCGACAAGGTCGGTGCGGATTGGCGTGGCGATCCCAGCTCAGCGCTGCTCGAGGTACTGGATCCGGCGCAGAACCACAGCTTCCGCGACCACTACCTCGACGTCGAGCTGGACCTCAGTCAGGTGCTCTTCATCGCGACCGCCAACCAGGCGGACACGATCCCGGGCCCGCTGCTCGACCGCATGGAGGTGATCTCCTTCGACGGCTATACCGGGGAGGAGAAGCTTGCAATCGCCAAGGGCTACCTGTGGCCGCGCCAGCGCGACCGCAACGGGCTGCTCGACGGCGAGGTCAGCATCTCCGACGAGCTGGTGCGCCTGGTGATCGCCGAGTACACCCGCGAGGCGGGTGTCCGCAACCTGGAGCGCGAGCTCGGCAAGCTGCTTCGCAAGACCGCCACGCGAATCGCCTCCGGCAAGGCCACGGCTCCCATGGCGATCGAGATCGCCGCGATACGCGACGCGCTCGGGCGCCAGAAGTTCTTCCAGGAGTCCGCGGCGCGGACCGCGGTGCCCGGCGTGGCAACCGGCTTGGCCGTCACCGGCACCGGTGGCGATGTGCTGTTCGTCGAGGCGACCACGATGAAGTCACACGGATCCTCCGCTGGGCTGGTCCTCACCGGCCAACTGGGTGACGTGATGAAGGAGTCCGCGCGGATCGCGCTCTCCTACGTCCGCGGCCACGCGGCTGACCTGGGCATCGCCGAGGACGCTTTCGAGGAGCGCGAGTTTCACATTCACGTGCCGGCCGGGGCGATCCCCAAGGACGGCCCGAGCGCCGGCGTCACGATGGTCACGGCGCTCGCCTCGCTGCTGTCGGGCCGGCCGGTCAAGCACACCGTCGGCATGACCGGTGAGGTCACGCTGCAGGGCCGGGTGCTGCCGATCGGGGGGCTCAAGCAGAAGGCTTTGGCGGCCAGCGCCGCCGGCCTGACCGACATCGTGATCCCGGAGCGAAATCGCGGTGATCTGGACGAGATTCCCAGCGAGGTCCGCGAGGCGGTGCGCTTCCACCCGGTGATGACCGTGGGGGAGGTGCTCGAGCTCGCGCTCGAGCCGGTGCGCCATGTCGCGCTGTCGTAATTGCGAGCCGGTGAATCGCGAGGTCCGCGTGGCGGCGGACCTGCTCGAGCGCCGCTGGCTGATCCAGGTCGTCGTGGCGGCGCACTCCGGCGCCGTTCGCTTCAACGAATTCGGCTCGGCCGTGGTTGGGATCTCGCCGCGGATGTTGTCCTCGCGCCTGCGTGACCTCGAGCGGGCCGGCCTCGTCGAGCGGATAGTGATCCCTGACAGCCCGCCCGGCGTCGAGTACAGGTTGACAGAGCGGGGTCGGGCGCTAGGTCCGCTCGTGGAGGCCCTGCGGCGCTACGCCGCGGCGTGAGCGCCGGCGCGTCGCGCGCTCGGCGGGCGCTTCGTCAGTCCTGCTCGCGCAGTGCCGCGCGCTCCTCGACGAACTCCAGCACGCCGAACAGCTCTCCGACACGGCAGACGAGCAGGCGCTCCTCCTCGATCTCGACCCAGCTGCCGGCCGAGAACGGGAACACCACGTGATCGCCGGGCGAGACCGGCATCTCGATGCCCGCCTGCGCCCACCAGTCCAGCCCGGTGCCGACCGCGAGCACAATCCCATGCTGGGGGGGCGGCTCGTGTGTGCCCGGCGGCACCACGAGGCCCGACTGGCGAATCCGGTCGGGCTCGAGCTCCTTGATCACGACGCGGTCGAAAAGTGGGCGAAGCTGTTGTCTCACGACACTCAAGGTTAGCCACCGAGCGTCGCGCTGGTAGCGTCCGCGGCAATGATCGACCCGCTGACACGCTGGGCCGAGCACGGCGAGAAGCCGGACTTCACCGGGCTCCTCAGTTTCGCCGGCCAGCGCTACACCGAGGATCCGGAAGAGCTCGCCGGCGCCGATGTCGCGATCGTGGGTGCGGCGACCGACGACCTCGTGTCCGATCGTCCCGGCACACGCTTTGCGCCGCGCGCGATCCGCGCCGCCGGCTGCCCACCCGGGCGCCATCTCGGCGCCGGGATCGACGCCTTCGCCGCGCTGAAGGTGATCGACTACGGCGACGCGCCGGTGCTCCCCGGCGATCCGCTGGCGAGCCATGCGGCGATCGAGCGCACGGTAGGGGAGGTCGTCGCGGCCGGCGCGATCCCGGTTGTGCTGGGCGGCGACCACTCGATCGCCGAACCTGACATGCGCGCCGTCGCAGCCAGGCACGGACCGCTCGGGCTGGTTCACTTCGACGCGCACACCGACACCGGCAGCGAGGTGTTCGGCGTCACGCGCTCGCACGGAACGCCCATGTACCGGCTTGTCGAGCAGGGGATCGTGGACGGAGCTCGCTACGTGCAGATCGGCCTGCGCGGCTACTGGCCCGGCGAGCGCGAGCTCACCTGGCAGCGTGAGCACGGCATCACGTCGCTGTTCATGGACGACGTTCGAGCGCTGTCGATCGAAGAGGTCATCGAGCGCGCCGTCGCGACCGTTGGCAGGGGCCCGGTCTTCCTCTCGATCGACATCGACGTGCTCGATCCCTCGGTCGCACCGGGGACCGGGACGCCCGAGCCGGGGGGCATGGGCGCGGCGGATCTGCTGTGGGCCGTACGCATGGTTGCGACCGAACTGGACTTGGTCGGCGCCGAGTTGGTCGAGGTGATACCAACTGCGATCGGGTCGGCCGACGTGACCGCGCTGATCGCGGACCGCATCGTGCGTGAGCTCCTGACCGGGATCGCATTGCGACGCGAGGGAGGGTCCGATGACTGACCACGCCGACGTGCTGGTGATCTTCGGCATCACCGGCGACCTCGCGAAGAAGATGACGCTGCGCTCGCTGTACCGCCTGGAGGCGCGCGGACTGCTTGAGAGTCCAGTCGTCGGCGTTGCCGCCGACGACTGGACTCTCAAGCGGCTGTGCGAGCACGCCGACGACTCGATCGCTGCCACCGGCGAGCCGGTCGATCCGAAGATCTTTGCCCGCTTCGCCAAGCGCCTGTCGTACATCAGCGGCGATTTCGCCGACCCGGCGACCTTCGAGCGCGTCGCCAAGGCGATTGGGACGGCCCGCACGCCGGTCTTCTACCTCGAGATACCGCCGGCGCTGTTCGCTCCGGTCGTGGCGGGTCTCGCGACCGCGGGCGCGCTCCCGGCGAGCGCGCGCGTCGTGGTCGAGAAGCCCTTCGGTCATAACCTGGCGTCCGCGCGGGCGCTCGCCGCAGACCTGCACGAGCACCTCGCGGAGAGTCAGCTCTACCGGATCGACCACTTCCT
>PMKB01000087.1 GCA_003157595.1 Solirubrobacterales bacterium | reverse complement strand
AGGAACTCGCACAGCGGCTCCCAGCCGTCGGCCGGCTCCCAGACAAGCAGGCGATCCGCCGGCACATCAGCCTTGACCTGCGCGTTCCAGCGCTCCATGCTCGCGGCGAGCCCGGCGTCGCTGTCGTGATCCTCTGCGAGGCAGCCGGTCCCTGGCGCGAACAGGGTCTTGATCATCGTCCTGATGTAAGCGTCCCAGGCCGGGTCCACCGCCCGGCGGGCCTCGCAGATGTGGTGCATCACCGAGGGCCCGAAGTACACCGGCCAAATCGTGTCGCGCATGCTCTTGACCCAGCCCTCGGCCGAACGCACGTTCAGCACCACCTTCGCCTCCGGGTAGTGCTCCGCCAGCTCGCGGTAGTAGCGAGCCGATGGGAAGTCGCACGAGGACTGGGCGTCGCCGAAGATCGCCTCCCAGTCGGGGTTACCTTCGGCGGCACGCTCCCACATCGGAATCTGGCCGGCCATGTCGCCGAGCACGTCGCGCATGTGGTAGCAGGGCGCGAAGCCGAGCTGCTCGAATGCGATCAGCGTGGTCGTGGTGGCGGTTCGAGGCAGGCCTGCGCCGATCACTTTCATAGGGGTCCTCGCTGGAGCACGTTGTCTTTTCCCGGACAGCTGCCTTTCTACCACGTTCACCGAGCGCGACCGCCGCCCGCCTAGACTGCGCCGGCATGGAACCCGAGCGGGTCAAACGGCTGACGCTCGCCGCGGCGGTCCTGGGCTCGGCGATCGCCCTGCTCGACAGCACGATCGTGGGCGTCGCGCTGCCGACGATCCAGCGCAGCCTCGGTGGCGGTCTGGCCGGACAGCAGTGGATCTCGAGCGCCTACCTGCTGACGCTCGGCTCGCTGATCCTGGTCGGCGGCTCGCTCGGTGACATCTTCGGCGAGCGCCGTGTGTTTGCGCTCGGCACCGGCGGATTCGGCCTCGCGTCGCTGCTGTGCGCGATCTCGCCGACGATCGGCCTGCTGACCGCCGCGCGGGCGGTGCAGGGCGTCGCTGGGGCGCTGCTCACGCCGAGCTCGCTGGCCGTGATCGCGGCGACCTTCCCCGACGAGGAGCGCGGCGCCGCGATCGGCACCTGGACGGCGTTCGGCGCGATCGCCACCGTGATCGGGCCGCTCGTCGGCGGCGAGCTGCTGGCGCTCGCCTCCTGGCGCTGGCTGTTCCTGATCAACGTGCCGCTCGTCGTGGGCTGCCTGGCGCTGATCCTGACCGTGATTCCGCGCGCCCAGCGCTCGTCGCTGCGCCGCCGCCGTGTCGATCTGGCGGGAGCGCTGCTCTGCGCGAGCGGACTGGCCGGAGTCGTGTTCGCCCTGATCGAGGCGCCCAGACTCGGGTGGTCTGATCCCGAGATCGTCGTCTCACTCCTTGCCGGCGCTGTCCTGTTCGGCGGCTTCCTGCTGCGCGAGCGGCGGGCGCGCGACCCGATGCTGCCGCTGGCAATCTTCCGGCGAGCCAACTTCGCAGCCGCCAACGTCGAGACCTTCGCCGTCTATGCGGCGCTCGCGGTCTTCTCCTTCTTCCTGATCCTGTTCCTCCAGCAGGTGGCCGGCTATTCGCCTCTGCGCAGCGGGCTGACGCTGCTCCCGGCCACCGTGGTGATGTTCAGCCTCTCGCGCTACGTGGGACGACTGTCGGCACGCTTCGGGCCGCGGCTCTTCATGAGCGCGGGGCCGGCGCTCGCAGCGGCCGGGCTCCTGCTGGCGCAGCGGATCGGCCGAAACCCCGGCTATTTCCCAGACGTGTTTCCGGCCGTGGTGGTGTTCGGGCTCGGGCTGTCGCTGACGGTTGCGCCGCTGACCACCACGGTGCTGGCGGGCGTCGAGAACGAGGGCGCCGGCATCGCCTCAGCGGTGAACAACGCGGTCGCGCGCGTTGCCGGACTGCTCGCCACGGCCGGCGTCGGCGCCATCGTGGCGGCGCACTTCGGCGCGACATTGCACGCGCGGCTTGCCACGGTCACGCTGGGACGCGCCGTCCGCAAGACGATTGCCGCGGCCGAGCGCCTGGTCCTCGGGCGCCCATCGGTCTCGGGCCTGCCACGGGCGCAGGGCAACGCGATCCTGCGCGCCGCCGACGCGGCGTCGCTGTCGAGCTTCCACCTCGGGATCGCGATCGCCGCGGCGCTGCTCGCGCTCGGAGCGCTGATCGGGCTGGCCGGGATCCGCAACCCGCGAGCGCATCCGGGCTAGTGGGCCTGCTCGAAACGTGCCAGCGCGAGCGCCGGCGCCGGCACGTCACCTGGCGGCGGTCGGTCCCTACGGCACGAGCACTGCGCTGTCGGGCGTGTGCAGGTAGCCCGGCTTGCTGCCCGGCTTGCCGGTGTGCCCGTACTGCCAGATGATCGTGTCGGTCTGGGGGTCGATCACCACGACCCGATCATTGCCGGAGTCGCACACGAGCACGTCGCCATCCGGCAGGACCTCGGCCAGCGACGGCCGATCAAGCTCGCCGGCGCCGCTGGTGGGGTCATATGTCCAGGTCACCTTGTCGGCCGTGTTGAACTCCTCGATGGCGCCGGGGTGCGTGTGGCTCGTCGCGATCAGCTTGTCCTTCGAGTACTCGTAGGCGTCGTCGGGCGCGCTGAGTCCCGGCACCTGCATCATCGCGACAACCGTGCCGGTGGCGCTCAGCACGTCCACCCACTTGGGGTCGAGCTCGGTCACGACGATGCCGCCGCCGACCGCGGGGAACACGGAGTCCGGGTATGCCAGCGACTTCGGTGGGGAGTGCACGCACGAGCCGGGCGTGCCGAGCTTGGTCGTCGGGGAATGCTTCGGCGGTGTGAGGAAGAGGATGCGGCAGTTCGACTTGTCCGCAATCACCAGCCTGCCGTCGCTCAGCTCCTGCGCTGTCGCGGGGTCGCGGAGGTGGTCGTTGGAGCTGCCCGGATGGCCGCTGTGTCCGTAACGGTAGAAGGCCTTGCGGTCGGCGACGGCTAGCTGCAGCACGACGAACGCCCCCGGTTGGGTCACCGTGATCGAGCGCCCGGTCGGGCTGGGGAACGCATTGCTCGGACCGGTGAGCCGCGCCGTCCAGACCAGCCGGCCCTGCGGCGTGAGCGCCACCACGCGGTTGTTGTTGCGATCGGCGACGAGGATGTTCCCCGCCAGCGCCGACGTCGAGGAGCCCGCGAGCAGATGGCCCGCTCCCGTGCCCGTCGCCGCGAGCGGGTTGCTGCTCGTCGTCGTTCTCGTGGGCGTGCCCGACCCTCCATTGACGACGAGCACGATGATCACCACCACCACCACCAGGCCGCCGATCAGCACGAGCAGGCGCTGGCGGCCTGCGCGACGGCGCTGGGCACGCTCCTGCGCACGGCGCTCCGCGAGCTCCGCCGTCGAATGGACCTCCTCGCCCAGGTCTCCGAGCAGATCTCCAGGCGGCGACACCGCCCGATCCTCCGGCGACTCGTCCTCGAAGAACTCTCCCGTCGGGTGATCGAGCTGGTCGTCGGACAGCTCGCCGGTCGGGTGATCCCGCAGCCCGTGCAGATCAGGCGGCCCTTCGTGGGAGCTGCCCGGCGGCTGCTCGGTCGACTCGCGATAGCGTCTGCGCCATTCCTCTCCTGCGGGCAGCTCACCGAAGCGGTGCCCCGGCT
>PMKB01000287.1 GCA_003157595.1 Solirubrobacterales bacterium | reverse complement strand
CCGAGCTGTGCTTCGACGCGGCGCGCCATCGCGTCAACCTGCTCGGCCATTCGCATGTGGCGCTCTCGTTCGAACGGCTCGAGGGCCACCCCGCGACCGGCGAGACGCGTCGCGCCGAGAGTCTGCTGGACCTGCGCGACGGGGAATGGCTGCTGAATCCCGGCAGCGTCGGCCAGCCGCGCGACGGCGATCCGCGCGCGGCCTGGCTGCTGCTCGACCTCGACGCCCTGACCGCGAGCTACCAGCGCTGCGAGTACGACATTCCCGGCGCGGCGGGCGCGATCCGCGCCGCTCGCCTGCCGGACTCGCTGGCGGAACGGCTGGAGCACGGCCAATGAGAACGCTTCGGCTCACCGGCGTCGCGCTCGCCACGGCTGTGCTGCTGGCCGCCTGCGGCTCGAGCGTCGGGCTGATCCCGGCCGACAGCGCGGCCATCCTGCACGACGACCTGGCGAACATCCAGCTCGCCTTCTCGACGCCGAACTGCACGCTCGCGGCCGCCTACGTCGCCAAGGCCAACGACGATTTCGACAACCTCCCGCAGAGCATCGACGCGAAGCTGCTGACGCAACTTCAGGACGCGATGATCGCCGTCGCCCGCGACGCGCAGAGCCAATGCCACAACTCGACCTCGACGAGCGGCGCCACGAGCACCACGGGCGCGAGCGCCACGACCGGCCCGACCGGGACGACCGGCACCTCGAGCACGTCCAGTTCGACGACCGCCAGCAGCACCACCTCCTCCAGCACCACCTCGAGCACCACGACGAGCTCCACGAGCACGACGGACTCGACCGCCACCAACGGAACCACGGGCTCCACCTGCAGTTCGACCACCGGCGTCGGCGGCGGAACCCCGGCCTGCGACGGCTCGACCTCCCCCAGCGGAATCGGCGGCGCCGGCACCGGCGGCACCGGAGCCGCCACCGGCGCCGCGAGCGTGGGCAACTGATGGCGATCGGGGTCCCAGCCTCGCCCGGCAGGAACCGCTGATGGCTCGCGAGAACAGGGTCGCCGGTCGCTACCGGATCGAGAGCCGCCTCGGATCGGGTGGCATGTCGCCCGTGCATCTGGCCTTCGACGAGCGGCTCGAACGCTACGTGGCGGTGAAGCTGCTGGCCGAGCACCTCGCCGCGGATCCGGCCTTCGTGTCGCGCTTCCAGCGCGAGGCGCTCGCCGCGGCGCGGCTGATCCACCCGAACATCGTGCAGGTCTTCGACTCCGGCCTGGACGATCACCGCGACCAGCACTACATCGTGATGGAGTACATCGACGGCCAGTCCTGCGCGGAGATCCTGCGCGACCGGGGCTGGCTGACGGTCGAGGAGGCGCTGCCGATCGTGCTCGGGGCCTGCGCCGGGCTCGACTACGCCCACCGCAAGGGCGTCGTGCACCGGGACGTCAAGCCGGGCAACCTCCTGCTCGGCACCGACCGCGCGGTCAAGCTCGCCGACTTCGGCATCGCCAAGGCGACCGAGCAGTCAAGCATCACCCAGATCGGATCGGTGCTCGGCACCGCCGCCTACCTCGCCCCCGAGCAGGGACGCGGCGAGGAGGCCGGGCCGCCGGCTGACATCTACGCGCTCGGCGTGGTGGCCTACCAGCTGCTCTCGGGCCGCCTGCCGTTCGAGGGCTCCTCGCTGACCGAGCTTGCGATCAAGCAGCAGCGCGAGCCGCCGCCGAGCCTCGACGACCTGGTCGCGGCCGTGTCAGCGGAGCTGGCCGACGCCGTGGACGTCGCGCTGCGGATCGATCCGCGCCAGCGCTACCCGACCGCGGTCGAGATGGCACGCGCGCTCCAGGAGGGCGCGCGCGGCATCGCACCTGGGCAGGGCACGGCGATCGTCCCGCCGGCCGGCGCGAGCGCCCAGACCGCGATCGCCCGCGACGAGCGCACCCGTGTCGCTCACGACGACCGCACCCGCGTCGCCGGCGTCACTCCCCGCCAGCCGCGTCAGGGCCAGCCGCGGCGCGAACCGGCGCCGGAACCCGAGCCGTCGCCGGTACGTACGCGTCGCATCGCAGCAGCGCTGGTCGCCGGCCTGCTGATCGCGGTCGTGATCATCGTCGTCGCGCTTTCACTGCAATCGAACGGCACCGTCCAGCTACAGCATCCCGGCACCTTCTCCAAGAGCTTCCCGACCGCGCTGCAGCAGCTGACGAACCTGATCAACAGCAACACCTCCTAGCTCTCTTCGGCTGGGTGCATGCACCCAGCCGTCGGGAAGGCGCATGCGCCTTCCCGNNGCGGGTCGGCGCATGCGCCGACCCCGAACAGCTAATTGCCCTCGCGTAGAGCGCGTGCGACCTCGGTCAGTCGCCCGTCGATGATCGCGCCGCGCAGCCGCGACATCAGCGTGGCGATGAAGGTCAGGTTGTGAAGCGTCAGCAGGTGGCCGCCGGTCTGCTCGCCGGCGCGGGCGAGATGGTGCAGGTAGGCGCGCGAGAGGCCGCCGGCGCAGGCCGGGCAGGGGCAGTTCCCGGCCAGCGGAGCACCGTCGGCCGCGAACGCCGGCCGGTCGACCGCCAGCCGCCAGCGGTTGGCCGGGTCCGCGACCAGCGCCGTGCCGTGGCGGGCCAGCCGCGTCGGCATCGCACAGTCGAAGGTGTCGATCCCGAGCTCGACGCCGCGGATCAGATCGTCGACCTCGCCGATGCCGAGCAGGTGGCGGGGCCGGGCCGGCGCGAGCCGTTCGAGCTCGCGCGTGGTCCAGTCGATCACCTCATACATCTGCGGCTTGTCGGCGCCGAGTGAGCCGCCGATCGCGATCCCGTCGGCGCCGCTCGCGACGGTCGCCGCGGCCGAGGAGATCCGAAGGTCCTCGTGGACGCCGCCCTGGACGATGCCGTAGAACAGCGACCCCCCGTCGACGGGGCCAGACCGCGGGCTGCCGTGCGCCGCGCGCCAGTCCAGGCAGCGCTCGAGCCAGCGGTGGGTGCGCTCGGTCGAGCGGGCGGTGTAGTCGCGCTCGGCGTGAAACGGGGTGCACTCGTCGAACGCGAGCACGATGTCGGAGCGCAGCTGGGCCTGTACCGCCATCGAGATCTCCGGGCTGATGAAGCGCTCTGAGCCGTCAACGTAGGAGCGAAAACGGACGCCCTCCTCCTCGATCGCGAGGATCGCGCCCTCCCCCCCGCCGCCGCGGCGGCCCTTGATCTCGTCGGCGACCTTGCCGTGCCCCATCGAGAAGACCTGGAAACCGCCGGAGTCGGTGATGATCGATCGCTCCCAGCCCATGAAGCGCTGCAGCCCGCCGAGGCGCTCGATCAGCTCCCCGCCGGGACGCAGGAACAGGTGGAAGGTGTTGCCGAGCACCATGTCGTAACCGAGCGCCGCGACCTCGCCGCAGGTCAGGCCGCGCACGCTGCCCGCCGTCGCCAGCGGCACGAAGGCCGGCGTGGCGACCTCACCGTGCGCGGTCGCGAGCACGCCGGCGCGCGCACGCGACGCCGGATCGCGGGCGATAATGCGTAGCGCGGGCATCGCGG